>CAZSOP010000056.1:8928-13232 GCA_964608385.1 uncultured Cytophagia bacterium | reverse complement strand
TCTTGGCGTTTTCTCAGCGGTTAAAAAAGTACTCATTATTCGGAAGAACCTTATTATTCAGTAAGCAGAAGATTGGGAGAATCATCTCGATGAGAATTGATAGACTATTTTTATGTCTTTATCTCTTTTTTTTCCTGGCCTGTGCCGGGAATAGAAAGGAAGAAGAGATGCAAAAGATATTAAACATGTCTTTTACCTATCATCTCAGACAGGGAAACGCCAAGGCGGATAGCGCGAAATATGAAAAAGCTATCGAGCACTATAAAAAAGCTATTGATCTGATTTTTTACGAGCCGGTTGTCCACAATAATCTGGGCGTTACATATTTCAGGATCGGCAAACTGGATTCCTCGATCGCAGCTTATCAGCAAGCTTTGAGTTTACGCCCCGGATACGTACAAGCCTATCTCAATCTTGCCAATGCATATTTGGAAAAGAAAGAAAATAATCTTGCATTGTTAGCCGTGCAGAAATCTCTTGAATATGCTCCGGGAAATGCTGCTGCTCACGGGCTGCTTGCCACGGTCTATGAAAAAATGAATAAGACGAATAATGCTATCGCCGCTTACAAGCAGGCCATTCAAATCGACTCTACGGTGGCCAGATACTATATAAATTTGGGGGTGTTATATTATCGCAAGGGGATGATTTATGAAGCCATGTCGCTTTATGAGCAAGCAACGAAAATTGATTCCGCTAATGAGATTATCTTTTTTAACTGGGGGAACTCACTGGCGCGTCTGTGCGAACTGGAAGAGGCGGTTGATAAATATAGCAAGGCTCTGGACATCTCACCGGAATTCTCCAACGCTTATAACAATCGCGGATTATGTCTTCTTTCTTTAAAGCGTTATGCTCCCGCCATAGAAAATTTTTATCGCGCTTTGGAGTTTGATTCTACTCAGGCGCCGGTCTATTTTAACCTGGCCATTGTGCATGAAAGAACCGAAAATTTTGCCAAAGCTCTTGAGCTGATCAATCAAGCCATTGAACTCGACTCGTCTTATTCGGTTTTCTACCTTCAAAAGGGCAATATTTTCGAGCAGCTTCGGGATCACAGAAACGCTTTTGTCGCCTATAAAAAAGCAATTCAGTTGAGTCCGGAGTTTCCGTTTATCTATAATAATCTGGGCAATCTGTACTTTAGAGAAAATGATGTCGAGCAGGCCAGTAAAGCTTATGAAAAAGCGCTGGATTTATATCCTCAATTTATCGAGGAGCGCTATTTCCTCGCCAACCAAAACATTGAAAAAGGTATATCCGACCTTCTGGGTGCTTGTGACCAGGAACAGCAGTTTTTGATTAATTATGCCAAGATATATACAAATTTGGGAACAACCTATCTTGAGATGAATCAGCCTGAAAAAGCAAAATCCGCTTTTGAAATGGCCATCAAGAGCGATCCAATGTTGCTCGACGCATACGAGCAATTGGCGTGGATATATCAAAATGAACAAGAGCAAGACAGGGCCAGGCGTTTTCTGGCACGCGCCCGTTATATTCTGGCGCGCAGGTCAATGCAGGTGGACTCTTTGCAGGTGGCTGAAAAATTTCTAAACGAAGGGCTTTATTTTAATGCCAAAATGCCAGAAATCCATGCCTCTTTGGCCTATATCGCTTTTTTGAGAAAAAACCCGGGTAAAGCCGAGCGATTTTTCAAGCAGGCAATGGCAATCGATGCCGGCGATCCGCAAAGCCTTTCTTTATATGGACGTTATTTAAAAAATAGTGGACAATTAAACAAGGCCATTGATATCTTTCATCAGCTTTTGAATATCGACAATCAATCTTTGACAGCAAGAGAAAACCTGATAGAAGCCTATCGTCAAACCGGTGAGGATGACAAGGCGGATCATGTCATGGCTGAACATCATTATATCAGAGGACAAAAAAAGGAAACGATTGGATTATGGGATCAGGCGCTGAGTGCATATGAGAATGCAAGCGAACTGGACGCTGATAACAGTGATTATTTAGCGGCTCGGGGATTGATTCATCTAAAAAAACATCATAATGAAACTGCAACAGAGCTTTTCATGCAGGCCCTGGCGATCAATCCTGATAACGCCAAATCCCTATATGGTCTCGGTGTGCTCGCCGGCGAAGACCAGGATCATGAAAAGGCGATTCAATACCTGTCCAGGGCTCTGGTGAATAAAACCGACTATGCCGAAGCTCATTATGCAAAATCCATCAATCACTATTTCCTTCAGCAATACGACAAAGCCTGGACATCCCTGCAACTGGCGATTGAGTTTGGCTACAGGGGCGGAGATGAATATTTAAATATATTGAAATCCAAAAACGAATAAGCAGGACTGTTTTTCCTTCGTCAAATGCCCATTCCATTTCAATATTCTTAGTGATTTGCCCAAGAGTAAATATAAAGTTGTTTTTATAGGGGCTCGCCTTTTTATAAATCATTATTAAACAATACGTAACCATCTTCTCTTTAAAATGCGTATCTCAAAAAGTTGGCATTGAGTTTGCATTATATTTTTTGGATTTAAAATTTGGAGAATAGATGAATATTGATATTGCACCTATCTTGCGCTATTGGGAATTTATCTCCAATGAGATGGAGGTATATAGAGAGAGGATAGGCGACAAGGAATATTTAAAGCTTATATATGGGGCGGGCCAAATTACCATGCATACGAAGGGGCGTCCGGACGGTGCAAGGCCCTTTTTTTCTGAAAATTATTGGAAATATATTAAAACAAAGATAGCACGACAAAAGCAGGAAGGTAAGCAATTTCGTCTTGATGAGGGCGATATTGCTCAACTTTTACAGGAAATCGTGCTTTATCATGCGCGATCGATTGCCTTTATGAAAATAAAAGAGTATCATAAAAGCGCCCGGGATATCCGCAGAAATGTTCATCTGGTCGATAACATGCTGCTCTATATAGACAATAAAAAAATTAAAGAGCGTCTTAATCGCCTGAAACCTTATCTCTCCATGACTTATAACAAATCTTTGGTCAATATGAGCGAAGAAAAGGGAAATGGTGATGAAGCACTTCGATATACACAGGATAGCATTAAAATTTTAAAAAAAAAATATAATCTTATCGACATCAGTTATGAAATTCTACGTCTGGAAAAAATAAGGCGGTCCCTTTTAAAGAAATACGCCCATAGCCGTTTTAGCCTGGAAGATGAATTAAAATATGCTGTAAAAAACGAGAATTTTGAAAGAGCTGCCTTTTTAAGGGACCGATTGGATTATATAAGTAATAACTAAAGGGGGCTAATTATCAAGCCCCAGTTCATCGGTTAATACAATATATGTGCCCATGGTCCAGCCGGCACCGGCTCTGTTTTCAACGCCCTCCATGAGATGTGTTTTTTCTTCGACATTATACCACTCCCATATTTCGTTCGTTTCTTTGTATACTTTTTTAACCATTTCGAGCCAATTGATGGCAATATCGGCGCTATCCTCCATAAAATCATAATTGAAGAATCCTTTTATGCAAAAATAGAGATATGGCGCATAGCAGAGTGGGGCAGTCCATGGTTTGCCATTTTTCGCTTTGCCTTTTTCCGTACAGGCGAGCCCTCCCGGTTTTATGAAATCTTTAATATGTTTCTGAATTTCTTCGGCCTGTTGCTTTTCCACCAGTTTTGTGAAAAGCGGTGTAAATCCGGCCAGAGTTTTTATATCGTTGATTTTTTTATCATCTATGTTGTTGTCATAGAAAAATTGTTCAGAATTATTCCAGCATAAATCTAAAAGTTCCCTGATCTGCCTGGCTCTGTTGAGAAGAGTGGTATTTTCTTCTCCTTCCAGTTCTTTGAACAGATCATTGATAATCAGCGCATTGCGATAAAGAATACTATTCAGGTCCACTGGATTATAATTCTTTGTTTTTTCAAAACGAAGCGAGCCCGCCCATGCGGACTCTTGTTCTGTGAGAATATTTCCTTTTTGATCACCAGAAAGATAGGACGATAATCCTGTTGAAGATTTGTGCTCCTTGCTGTTCCAAAAATTGAATTCTTTGAGAACATCCGGCATCGCCCGTCTCAACCATCCTTTGTCTCCGGTTGAACGGTAAATATCCCGAACCATCCACGCCAATAAGGGTAATTGAGAATATGAAGACATTGATTTTTTGTTGGCGGCAGGTACGTATCCATATTCTCTGATCAGATATAAGATATTCTCGACATTGTTTTTTGCCTGTGGCACAAGCCCGAGTCGAAGCAGACCCATGTTAATGAAAAAGGTATCCAGATAAAATAGTGCATCTTTACCATTCTCCCCCGCAGCAACATAAGGATAGGGAAGACCCAGC
>CAZSOP010000056.1:0-8918 GCA_964608385.1 uncultured Cytophagia bacterium | reverse complement strand
ACTAAATTTTTCAAGAAAAAGCTCTTTAAAATCAGGAATAATAGAATTGAACCGGGGTGCCATTTTTTGCCCTTTCAATTAAACATAATTGTATTTGTTAAACAAAAGTCATTTAGAATCTAATTTCATTAGCATATTCTGACTTGATTTTTCGCGAATTTTATTAAAGCTTAGGGAATGAAAAACAGAAAGCTGTTTAAAAGGTGTGATTATAATTTTAAAATTCATCAATTCGCCCTCTGTTATTAAAGTATGCGGTTTGAAAAAAAAATGCAAGGTTTTTTTTAATTTGAAAATTTTCTCAAAATAGGCCGTAAGTAAAATAACAGAAAGAGTGTCTTCAGATACTTTATACGGTTGCACGTTCGCAAGGTTTTAAGATAACTTTTTATATATGCATCCATATCCTGTAGTGATTCCGGTTTTATTTCCAGCGTAATGTATCCAGCAAATTTCTCTTTTTGTAGAGTTTCAAGAATATCTTCAACAGGCAGTTGTCCAATTTTATCAAAGGGAAGATGGCAATCTCTGTCTCGGGTACAATCCGAGAGATGTACGACTTTAATGTTGTCTTTCAATCGGTGATACATCTCTATCGGATCATTACCCTGGATATAAAAATGCGGTGCATCGAAACAGATGCCATTTAATCTGTTTTGCAAAAAAATTTTTGCTTCTTCGTATTGATTTTCAAATGCTTCGATGGATAGGGACGGGATATTCTCGATACATAGAGGTAAATCGATCTTTTTTAAATTTTTTAGCAAAATCCGAAAGAGTTGTTTTTGTTCTTTATAATGTGTTGTCACCTCTGGTGGATGAAAGACAGCATATTTCATGTTCAGATCGTCTTTATATCGGTTGATCAGGCGTATGGTTCTATCTATTTTATCCTGTGAATCTGAACAGGTAAAATCCCAGCCGTTTTCATGCAAAAGCGGCAGGTGAAATCCGCTGGACATTTTACAGAGTCTGGGAACGAGATTGTCGATTTCATCAAAAATTGCATGGGTCAATTCCACTCCTTCAATGTTGAGAAGATTCAAAGCTGAGATAATGAGTGAAGGCGGTATCCCCTGATAATACTGAACCGAAAAGTGGATGCGACAGTGATGTTTATGCATAAATTTTCTTGTCAATGTTTGGAAACAAACTGGTAAATAATCATATAGAGCCAATTAACCGGTATAGACAACAAAATAAAAAGTTTAACAGCCATTTTTTCTTTAGCCGAGGGTAAAACCGTCAATTGTCTTTTAACGAATAAGGTCAAAACCGAATATAATCCCCATCCCGCAATCGCCATATAGATGATAGAAAAAAGCGGGTTGGTTAAAAATGCTTTATAGAATTGAAACTGGCCGAGTAAAACGCCTGCCCGGGTTGCGCCGCATGTTGGGCAAGGTATTCCGCTCCATTCCCTGAATTGACATGGTGGAATGATTTGCACAACACCGGGAAAATAGTGAACAAATAAAAAAGAAATGATTCCGATAAAAAAAAAGTAAAGGCCAGGTTGGAGTTTTTGTGTTTTTAGCAGCGTCACCTCTATTTTCACATTGTTTCCTGTATACGTCGGCTCGGTTTCTTTGTATTAAAGTACAGAGACTCTGTTTTAAAAGCAATGGTTAATTTTTCTATTCTAAACGCAACCTCGAATAAGTAGAGACGTCTAATAGACAGATCAACATCAAAGGACTGTTCGAAAAATGAAATTTCGTATTTAATCGAAAATTTTGTATACCCGATTATGATGTGGATGTCCGGATTTTTCATTGACAATGGGGATAAAAATAATTAATTTATGTTTTGGAAAACATAAAAATTTTAGTATGAACAATTTTTTCGATAAATATTTAAGTATAAGTTGAGCCAGTCAATGAAAATATTAACCCGCTGTCTGGATACAACAGCGGGTTTTATGTATTCAGGAATATCGATATGGAAAAAATGAATTGTGCAGTATTAGGAGCAACCGGGGTCGTTGGACAAAATTTTTTAAGATTATTACAGGAACATCCTTATTTTGAATTAAAATCGGTTTGTGCCAGTGATTCGAGGATTGGCGAAAAGTTGGGTTACGTCCGGGAGCTCATTCCCGGTGGCGTCCCTCCGGTTTTTGCCCATCTTGAATTCGATCCAATGCGCATGGATATCTTGAAGAAAAAGGATATTCATATTGTCTTTTCGGCTCTACCTGCAAATATTGCCGTCAATGTCGAAATGGAAGCGGCCAAAAGGGGGATGGCTGTTTTTTCTAATGCCGGTGCTTACCGCATGGACCCACAAATACCGATTCTGATTCCCGAAATCAATGCAGACCACCTTGGTCTTATTAAACAGCAGCAAAAAAAATATCCCGGCTTGATCATTACCAACGCAAATTGTACCACGACAGGTCTGGCACTCGGCTTGCTTCCACTTGCCGCTCTTGATATTGAAGAACTGATCATCTCCAGTTACCAGGCAATCAGCGGTTCCGGCTATCCCGGTCATTCAGCGCTTGACATGCTGAATAATGTCATTCCTTATATCAAAAACGAAGAACCCAAGATGCGTCAGGAATGTCTTAAAATTTTTGGCAACATTCGGGGAAATTCTATTCAATTGAAAGACTGGAATGTATATGCCCATTGTATCAGGGTTCCCACTGAGATCGGGCATTTAATATCGGTTCATGTCAAACTGAAAGAATCGGTGGAACCGCAACCTGTTGAGGCTCTGTTTCGTAATTTCAGCGCTCCGGCGATTGTCCGGGATTTACCCACGGCGCCATCCAAGCCGGTGTTGTTCACTGAAGATCCCCTGCGCCCACAACCCCGGCTGGATATTGGGGCCGGCACCCCGGACCGTGCCAGAGGCATGGCGGTAGTGGTCGGAAGATTGAATGTCGAAAGAAATATTATTCGCTTTGTTACTCTTTCCAATAATTTGATCCGCGGTGCAGCCGGTGGTTCGGTATTAAACGCCGAACTCGCTTACCGAGACAAAAGGTTATGATCACTAAAAAAATAGGCGGTTCATCCTTACGAGATACGGAATCGTTGAACCGGGTCGTGGATATTATATCGACTCGTACCTCTTTGAAAAAAATTGTTGTTTTATCTGCTGTCAAAGGGGTAACCGATCATCTGTTCAAGAGTATCGATGAAGCACTTAAGAACGACCGGCAGATCAATGGTCTGTTGGAATACTTGCGACTCCTGCATCGCGAACTTGTCGTCGGGTGCATTCAGAGCGTTTCATTGCGCCATCAAACCATGGACGAAATCGAGTATCTGTTGTCGCGGTTGGAAAAACTCCTCTTTGGCATCACGTATACCGGCGAATGTACGCCTAAAACACGCGAATTGGTGATATCGAGCGGTGAACGTATTGCCGTCCAGGTTGTGGCCGGTTGCCTGCAGGATCGCGGTGTCTCTGCTGCCCCCCTGGATGCGGACAAGATTGGTATTTATGCGACCGGAGAGTTTGGTAACGGCAACGCGGATCTCGTCACAACCGCGAAATATTTGCCGGCTTTTCTTAAACCCTATTTGAACAGGAATAGCATACCGGTAATAACCGGATTTTTTGCCAGAACACTTGATAATCATACGATTACCTTTGGCCGGGGAGGAACGGACTATAGCGCTGCCATTGTTGCCTGTGCCATGGATTGTTCCGAATTGCAGATTTGGAAAGATGTTGACGGTTTTTTAACCGCATCTCCCGGCCTGGTTTCAGATGCAAAACCGATTGAACATTTGGCTTATGAAGAAGCAGCCGAGCTGGCCTATTTCGGCGCGGAAATATTGCATCCCAGGACAGTCGAACCATTGAGCAAAAAAAATATACGGGCTGTGATTAAAAATACATTTGAACCGGATGCCATTGGAACCTTTATTGGTCCGGAAAAGAAACAGGATAAAAACGTTATTAAAAGCGTCACCTTTAACCCCAATATAGGTGTTTTACGCATTTACGGAGCAGCTATAGGGCAACAGGTTGGGTTTTTAAAAAGCATTGTCAGCGCTCTGAGCGAGAATAATATTAATATTATGTCGGTGATTACGGCTCAAACAGACGTCAACTTTTTGCTTTCCAAGTCGGACCTGTCAAGGGGAAAGCTGCTTATCGACGCTCTGAAAATTCCTTATATCGATTCAATAGAACCGATCAAGGATATAGCTGTAGTAGCGGTGGTTGGTGTCGGTTTGGTCGAAACCAAAGGCCTGGCTGCGCGGGTATTTACGTCGGTCGCAGAGGTGGGAACCAATGTCGAAATGATCGTATCCGGTGCTTCAAAGGTTGCGCAGTACTTTATTATCAAAGTCAAAGATGTTGAAAAGACTGTCCGGGCCATCCACAGAGAATTTTTTTCATAAACCTGGAATACATATATGAAAACTGCTTTTTCCATCGATGCGCGTAGAATTATTGTGGATTACTCTTCTGTTTATTGCGAAACTGTAGAGAAACTGCTCAAGAGTAAACCTTTTGAATACATATTGCAGAGGTATCTGCAAAGACTGGCACAACGCGAATCTCCGATTTATGATTATTTTAATTGCTGTTATAATGCTGATGATAAATTATCCATGTATAAGGATTTGGTTGCGGTTTTGCGTTTGCTCACCACTTATCGGATCAATGAAATCGTGGAGCTCAATACGAGATACGCACAGCTTTTACAAGGCGAGAAACTGGTTTATGAATTTGTTGAAGGACTGTATGATTTCTGGAGATCCTATGAACGCTATATCATCATGACTGCTCCCAAAACAAAGCTGAGAACACGAGACAGTATTCACCACGCACAATTTATCAAAGCAAATGAAACCTTAAGACAACTGATTCTTCGAACCTATCGAACCATTTGTGAGAACCTGATCGATCATCCCTTTCGCGTCTATCGTCAATTGCCGGCCGGCGCTCACATCGGTTTGTTGACACAGGCCATCGAATGGGACTGCCCGGTGGAATATCAAGCCATTCAATCGATTCCGTTCATTCGCCTTGCTCTGCTCGAACCGCCGGTAATATTCTATCCCCGTATGAACAAACGCAGCGGTCTGTTCAACGAGGTTTTGGAAAATCCCATGTCTGATTTAAACATCCAGCCGGAAGAATGGTTTTGTTATCCCGCAAAAATCGGTAAAACACTCGCCTTTGCCTACTTTCACCAATCCTTTATGTCACAAGGGGCGTCGCTTGCCAATCTTTTCGAACTGGCCCAATATGAAGATATCGTCGGCAAAAAACCGGATCTGATATTGATGTTCGGCGCGCCGCAGCTGCAATACACAAACGATTTGGCTATTTTTCATCACGACCGACAAAATCAGATATTGGTCGGTTATGAGGTAAACACCTCCAAGATTGATTACTTTGGATATATGAAAAAGATGTTGCTGACGCTTCATAATGTTACCATGCTGGAACGCAACAGACTTCCCCTGCATGGCGCTATGGTTTCCATACGGTTAAAATCCAAAGCTTCTGCCAATGTCATCATTATAGGCGATAGCGGTGCCGGAAAATCTGAGACTTTGGAGGCATTTCGTATCCTGGCTCAGGAATATATCAGCGACATGACCATTGTTTTTGATGATATGGGCTCTATCGAGTTTGACAACAACGAATTCAAGGCATTTGGGACCGAGATTGGAGCTTTTTTACGACTCGATGATCTGCAGCCGGGTTATGCATTCGAGCAGCTGGATCGAAGTATTTTTATGAGTCCAAATCTCACCAATGCCCGGGTGATATTACCGGTGACAAAATATAGCAAGGTTGTTCAGGGAACGAGCATTGATTATTTTCTATATGCCAACAATTACGAAAAAGTAAATGAAAAGAAACCGGCTATTGAAGTGTTTGATTCTCCAGACCAGGCCCTGGAAATATTTAATACCGGAAAAAGGATCGCCAAAGGGACGACCAGCGAGAAAGGATTGGTGGAGAGTTATTTTGCCAATCCTTTTGGCGCCCCGCAACGGAAAACCCAGCATGAAACCCTGGCGATTAATTTTATCAACAAGATGTTCAAGTTAAATATCATCGTCGGACAAATACGAACACAGCTGGGACGAGAAGGGTATGAACAGAAAGGGCCACAGGAAGCGGCCAAGGCTCTGTTTGCCAATATTTCTAAAAATTTAAAGCTTGAATCCGGTCAATAATTTGGTCTTGATAATATATCCTGTTTAATCTGTTGTATTCTTTTTTTCAAGTTTTGTCATAAAATGGTTTTTTCAACGAATATGATGAAATTAAAACCAACCCGGTTTTAATCCCTCCCGATCTCTACTGCACAGAGAAAACAATTTTATATAGCTTAAAAAATTTGTATATTTGCCACTAGAATCGTGCCTAAATCAGAAGAGCAAGTTTTATTTATATTCGAACAGTGATGGAGGAATTATGTCAAAAACAGCTTTACCCGTTGTCATTCACGGTGTCACCGGCAGAATGGGACAAATCGCTCTGAAAGCGCTCCAGGTGATTGGTAAAAAAGAGATGGTCAGGCTCGATGATGAGGTTGTCGATCCGGTTCCGATCGGATTGGGCAGAACGAAATCCAAATTGGAAAAGATTGCTTCCGAAAAAGGCCTTGAACACATCTTTACCGACTTTGAAGAGGCTATGGATTTTGCCCGAAAGGTAAATAAAAAAACCCAGGTCTACCACAACACCCTTACCACGGGCATTCGCAAAGACGCTTTGCTACAGGTGTTACCGCAACTCGATCCCAAAGAAACCGGTGTATATATGGAAAAACCCCTGGCGGCAAATTATGCTGATGGCTTTGAAATCGTAGATGCCCTGGAAAAACGGGAATTTTTACATGGCGTTGTACATCATATGCTGGCGACGCCGGGTGTGCGCAAAGCACTTGAATTGATACCACAGATCAAACCCCTGCATGCGCAGATGCTTTTTGGCTATGAGGTGGGATCGGGATTGAATGGAAATAAAGAGTACTCTGGTCAACGCCCCGACTTTAACTGGACCCTGGAAAAAGGCGGTGGCGGTATTATTCTAGATATGTGTCATGAAGGCTATTTGTCCGAGGCTTTTTTCGGAAAAACAGCCCAGCTGAGCAGTGTTGCCCGGCTTCAGGTTCCCAGGCGGATGAGTACCGATGGCGAGACGGTTATAACCTGCAATGTAGAAGATTTTAATGCTCTGCGACGATTGCATGAAAATGGTGTGGTGAACACGTCGATCTGGGCCTGGTATCGGCGGGTGAATTCAGAATTTGGTCCCCTTGAAATTACGATTGACGGAGAAGAAGGGTCTATTGTTTTTGGGCTTTACGGTCTAAAAGTGCAATGGAAAGAAACCGCTCCTGCCAATCGCTGGGAGCGTTCTGTGTCAGGAGAGCAAATTAAATTCAGGGAACATTGGCAATACGTGGAAATGTCATATGAAGATCCCTTTGCCCTGGAGCTGGCCGACTATTTGAATTGTTTTCTCAAGGGTGAAAAATATGCAAAAGATGCAATTCACGCTCTTAATATCCTAAGCGAAGTTGAAGCGCAATATGAAAGTGCAGCTGAAGAAGGCAAGCCAATTGCTGCTGAGGATATCATATATTACCCCAATCCCGTTGATCAAAATTGGCAACCGGAAAGATTACAAGGTAAGCTTAAAGTCGTCTCGATATGAGTGTAAAACCGATTTTATCCGAAAAAAATGTCACCATGCAGGAAATATACGATCGTCAGAGCGACAAGGAAATCCTTGCTACAACAGCCCTATATGGCCCCTGGAAACCAGATGGTACATTTGATTGGTCGAGTTATGAAAATCTGGTAAAAGATGTTGTGCAAAACAATAGCGTGCCGGCTACCAATGTCGATACCACATGGGCGATTTATAACGACTGGGATCTCACTAAGAATCTAATTTGGCATACGGCAAAAGTTGCTGAAGAAAATCGCCGGTTTCTTGCCGATGAGCGGCCGCTGGTGGTGGCCGGGTTGAATACAAATGCTTTTGATATCAATCTCAATGAGATTGCGCCAACGCTCGCTCGCCAAATCGCTGAAATCGATGAGGGGTTGAAAGAACGGGGCCTGACCAGGCGGATACGCTATATGCCGGTTCCTGACAAAAGGCTTTATCATGCTTCTCTTCAGGAAAAGGTAGGCGTTTATAAACAGATCGGTAAGGTAATCGAGGACTTTACCGACCATGGTATGGTTTTCTTTGAACTGGATATAGGTATTCCCGGATTTGGGTCCAATTTTAATGTAAAAGAGATCGAGTCTATTTTGGCGGAGACCAGGGCTATTCAGGAATATAAGAGCGCATTGATCAGCCAGAAATCCGGCTTTCGTTGTGTTTATGATTTTTGTGATGATATTTTGCGTATCAATATCGTCGAAAGGGTGGCGCCGCAACGCATACAATACTCTACCGGAAATGACTGGTTTATCGCCCTGGCCCGGTACGGCAAATATCTTGACAAGCACGGTTATCTGCTGGGAGCCTCGCAAATCAGCCCTATATTGTTTAAGCTGTGGCGCGAGTTTGTCAAAGCGGAAAAATCCTGTTCATTGGCGATTGAACAGGATTTGCAGGCAGCAGCCAAGGATTTCTGGACGCCCGGAAATGTGGGTATTTACAGACACTATCTGGCTATTTTTCTCGCTTTTACCGGCCACATTTCCCATGCCTTGCCGCATCCCCGTTGCGCAGCCCGCTACCGGGTTAGACCGGAAAATTATTTTATACCTTTAAAGCACGCTATACGGCTGGGGCTGGTGGATAAAAATGAAGCAAAAGCCAGGATGCGCCATATCATTCCCGGTTGCAGAAACTGGACCGATGAGGAAATCAGAAAGCGCCTTGAATACATGAGTTAAACGCATTTATTTGGTTCTTCCGAATAATGAGTACTTTTTTAACCGCTGAGAAAACGCCAAGAA
>CAZSOP010000055.1:0-13261 GCA_964608385.1 uncultured Cytophagia bacterium | reverse complement strand
CGGTTGGCAAATTCAGAAGATCTGTGCATAGGGTAGGCCTGAAGGCCGGGGCTATCCTGATATTTTTTAAATGATAAGTTGAGAGTACACTGATTAACATTACTACTCATCAACATTGATTTTCCCTTTGTGCGCCTACGAGTATGGGCATGAACAGCGACGGAGAGAGAGCTTGCCTATGATGCAGCTTCATATTGAAGAGGGCTGGCAACAGCAATTTGGATGTTTTTGGAGTTTCCTTGTTGCCTTAATTAGTCGGGACATCCGCGCCCGCTATCGTCGTTCCTTTCTAGGCCCGGCCTGGGCGATTATTCATCCTTTCATGTTGATGGTGGTGTTTACGGTTATACGCGGGATTGTCGATATTCCCAGCGATGGCGTTCCCTATGTTATTTTTAGCTATAGTGCGTTGGTACCCTGGACGTTTTTTTCAAAAGCCGTCCAAACAGGGGGCGCAAGTATCATGAACAATGCCAATATTATCAAGAAGATCGCGATCCCTCGCGAAATTCTCCCGCTGGCGGCAGTGATGACGGCTGCGTTCGATTTACTGATGTCTGGGGTGGTTCTGGCCGGGATGATGTTATGGTTTCGGATACCTGTCAATTGGTCGCTTCTCTGGGTGCCGGTCTTGATAGTTATGACCGGGGTATTAGCCATGGGCATAGGGATGCTCTTAGCCGCTCTTGGGACGTTTAAACGTGATTTTCTGCTCGCTGGGAACTTTTTGATGCAGTTGTGGCTCTACATAAGCCCTATTATTTATCCGATGAGTAGCGTGCCGGAGCGGTGGCGGCATCTGTATATCGTGAATCCGATGGTGGGCATTCTGGAAGGGTTTCGAGCCGTCCTTATTAAAGCTCGGATGCCGGATTTTGGCCTGTTGGCATGGTCAATGGCGGGGATAGGAATTGTGTGGATTATAGCCCAGCCGATTTTCCGACGGATGTCTCAATATTTTGCCGACGTGTTATAGTTCATTCACCCCCCGGATTGAATTAGACCAGGGAGCGCTGGAATTTTGCCGCATATCCTCGGTTTTCGCCACACGCCCATCAATGCAAATTTGAAGGACTTATGAGAGACGCTGTTGTTATTCAAGTAGAGGGAGTCTGGAAACGCTATGGCCTCCCCCTGGGATACGTTTTCCGCCATTATACCAGGAGCTTGCGGCAAGGCCGTCTTTTTCAGGCTTCCCGTGCTCTAGATGACGCCCTCTGGGCGCTGAAGAATGTCAATTTTGAGGTCTGCCGGGGGGAAACTATCGGAATCATCGGTCGTAACGGGGCTGGGAAAAGTACGTTACTCAAAATACTGGCCGGCGTCACGCAAGCAACTCGCGGCAAAGTCCACGTACGCGGTCCAGTGTTTCCGATGATTGAATTAAATGCGGGGATTCATCCCGAATTAACCGGACGGGAAAATATTTTTTTGCTGGGCGCCATTATGGGCATCGGACGGCAACAGATTAAGCGAAGGATGCCAGCCATTGAAGAGTTTTGTGAACTGGACGAATGGCTGGAACGGCCGGTTCGTAAATATTCGACTGGTATGATGGCCCGCTTAGGGTTTGGCGTGGCCATGAATATTCAGACCGATATCTTGTTGATTGATGAGGTGCTTGCTGTGGGGGATCTCTCGTTTCGGCAGAAATGTTTTGAACGGCTCGAGCAACTGCGCCGGCAGCATGTCACAATTTTGTTTGTCTCGCACAGTATCCGGCAGATCCAACGATTTTGTCAGCGTGTTGTCTGGTTCGAGCAGGGAACCATCCGCGAAAATGGGAATGTTGCGGAGGTGACAACGGCGTACTACGAATGTCTCGTTCGAGAACGCTGGGAAGCCTCCAAAACTCGGGTGCGCGGACAATGGGAACATACCGGCGAAGTGTTTGTGAGGCATGTCCACATTCGCAACGGTCATGGCGAAGAAACCGAGGAAATTATGGTTGGAGCCGATGTGGAAATAGAGGTCATCTTTGAAGTCACTCAGGCCATTGCGTCTGCGTTGCCGGGGATCGGGTTATATACGGCTGATTTTATCAGTGTCAGTAGTTTTAAAACCCGCTATTTACCTCTGCCAGTTGGAACCCATGCACTCACCTGGCGTATTCGCAACGTGCAGTTAACCCCCGGGATGTATTTTTTAAGTGTGGTGTTTAAAGAAAGCAATAATCGTCTGGTATGCCGGGGAGACCGGGCTGCCGCCTTGGCGATTATCCCCAATGCGCACAGCCTTCATCTGGATGGTTTGGTGGCGATTCCTTCAACCTGGACATTACAGTCTTTACAAGGGCAATATGAGCCTATTTCAGGGGATTGGTAGGAGAATTACACCTATTTGTACAAATGTTCTTCGTCAATTCGCGAGGGAACTGCTCATGATGCTTGAATCCAGAGACCATGTGTCGCGAATCGCCCGGAGATGGTCGAACCAGGAATTAGAAAAATTTGCTCCGCTTTTTCAGGGAAGCGTTATTAACGTCAGTGCGTGGAAAGATGAGGATAAGTGCGGCCACGTGTACAGAGAGTATTTTGAAAATGCCTCTGAGTACTATATCTCAAACTTCTCTGTTGAGACCCGGGGATTTCAGGGGCTGGAAAATGAAATTTTCCTTGATCTGACTAAACCCCTGCCTGAACAGTTGCGACAGCAATTTGATGTGGTCTTTAATCACACGACGTTAGAACACATCTTTGGTGTAACCACTGCAGTGAAGACGTTGTGTGATTTAAGTCGCGATGTGCTCATTCTTGTGGTCCCTTTTATGCAAGCCAGCCATGAAGCCGGAGCGATGGAAGACTATTGGCGGTTTACGCCACGCTGCCTCCGAGTCTTATTACAACAACATGGTTTTCATACTATTTATGAAAGTAGTAATTTCCAAAACCGGACAAGTGTCTATTTGTTCGTGTTGGCGGTAAGAGATTGCCAGAAGTGGCAGTCAAAAATTCAGTTTCAAAGACTCCGCGAGCATGGAATAGGAAGGCATCTGACCCCAAACTTTCGTTATTATCCTCAAGTTCGAAAATTGTTAAAAACATTAATAAATAATCATGAGCAACACGAAAAATAATAGGACCATTAGTGTTGTGGTTATTGCAACTACCGGGCATTCCGGAGGAACATGGCTTAACCTTATGCTTGGTGCCCATCCGGAGATAATCGCATTGGGAGAATTGAGTTATGCTAACGGTCTCCAGAGCTTAAAAGGGGCTTGTAGTCTTTGTGGAGAAGGATGTGAGTTTTGGGATAAATTTGACCAACAATGGAATCCGGATGAAAATATTTTTCTTCAATTAGCAGAATTTACGGGTAAACATAGGTTCGCTATCAGTACGTGGAATACCCATGCAGACCATCTTGCGGATGAAAGAGTAGAGGTTAAGTGTATCCGGCTGCTGCGTAATGGGATAGCGACAACAGCAAGTTATTATCGAAAGTATCCAAATCGGACGTTTACAGAACATATTCAAAAATGGGTTCACGATTCGATAAGAGTTGATCGCTGGCTTGAACAATTCTCTGCCGAAAATACCTATATTGTTCGGTATGAAGATCTCCTTGAGAACTCTGATACCTTATCTTCTATTTGTCATTTTCTAAATATTGATTACATTGAGGACATGAATGAATACTGGAAAGTCCCTCAACACATATTAGGAGGTAATCGAGGAACGCTCTTTTTTATGCGGAAGTATTTGGGGCTAGAGATTACTTCAGATCAGGAACCTGTCGACTCAGCCTTTTACATTAACCATGATCCGTTAAAATTCAGGGATCAGCGATATCAAAAGGAGTTAACGAGAGATCAGTTGATTAAATTTGAACAGAGAGGGGGAAGCCTGAATCGAACCTACGGATATTCACAAAGCTTGAAAGGATATCAAGCACTCTATTTATGGAAGCATCGTATCGCTTCTATTTTCAAAAAATTGCGGAAATCTTTCCAATAGTAGACGTTAGAGAGAAATCCGAACTTTTCTTAGAAAGACAAAGATGTTCTCATGGCATATTGCAAATATCATGTCTTTGATAATTATATACAGTTAGAAAACCAACCGGGGCTTGATGGGAAAATAGCCACCCATCACCTGAAATTATTTCATCTCGTCGCCCGGATGCAATCTCCGGCCATTGTCGAATTTGGCGTAGACAAAGGGTACTCCACTTGCTTATTGGCGACAGCGTGTGAACAAACCCGGGGCCGACTGTATTCCGTTGACATCGCCGATTGCTCGGATGTGGTGAAGTCCAATGCCTGGACCTTTATCCAGGTTAGCGATTTGAACATTGACACGATTTTGCAACAGGCCCCCCAACTGACTCAGGGAATAGACCTGTTGCATATTGACAGCATCCACACCGGGAAGCATGTCACCGAGTTACTCAACACATGGTTTCCCTATATTAAAGCAAACGGGTACGTGACGTTCCATGATATTGATGCTGCGCCTTACAAACCAGGACAGCGCAAACAGAACCGACTGCGGGCGCGAGAATTTCTCGGACTTGCCACAGCGGTGAAAAATTTTTTTTATGCCAATGAAGATCAACTTTTTCTTGAATTTCATTTTGGGAGCACCGGCATGGGAATCATGCAAAAACTTTCTCCGTTAGGCGCGCAGCCAAGCTTGCCTGTTCCGATCCCGTCATGGCCCTTAGAGCCTCGGGAGGCAGTCACACTGTTGTGGAACGCACTACGGTTTGCGATTGTCCAAAAAGTCAAACAGGGGCTGAAATTGTGAAGACACCAACAACTGTTTCAACCCAGTTATAGACTGTTCGACCAAATGAAATCAGAGCGTATCGCAAATACGACGGTCGTTATCCGTTCTACCGGAGAACGTACGGAGGCCAATTGTCGGGCCTTAATAGCATCACAAGTTCCAGAAGAGCATATTGTGACGATTCGCGAGCATCCGTTCACCACGGCCGTCAAAAAAGCATTCGAAGTGGGGCTTGAGTGCGGACGTCGCTGGACGCTGTGTCTTGATGCGGATGTATTGCTCAGAAGTGAGTCTGTCAAAAACTTGCTCGTAATAGCCGAACACACCGAGAAGCATGTCTTTGAGATTCAGGGTAACGTCTTTGATAAATTGTTCGGAGGCCCCAAACCGGCCGGCAACCATCTCTATCGAACCGCTTTACTCGCCAGGGCGCTCGATTGTCTTCCACCACCAGGGCTTTCTATGCGTCCTGAGACATATATGATTAAACGTATGGCAGAGTCAGGGTTTCCCTGGATCCAACAGGACCTTGTGGTCGGCCTCCATGATTATGAACAATATTATAAAGACATTTATCGCAAAGCCATTGTCCATACTCGTAAACATGGGTGTCATATTTCTCATTTGGAGGCATTTTGGCGACGTCTAGCCGATGAAGACCCTGATTACCGGGTGGCCTTGTGGGGCCTGCGGGCCGGCCAAATCTTCGATGGCCATGTAGAACTCGATGTTCAACAGTTTCCTCAAGAAATAGATGGCTTGCTGTATATACAAGGATGGCAAGAAAAGGATGCGATGCCGGCTACTCAATTCTCAGGAGCAGATATTCAACGCTTGCTTGAGACCTCGGAACCTTCATCAGAGTATTGGTCGTGCTATGAGTTGATGCATTCTCATCCCAATGCAACGACCGGCAAGATGCGTTGGCCCGGCATTGTGCCGCATCGGATCGGAAAAGGGTTACAACGGATCGGGGGCAAACTCCAGGCCTGGTCTGAAAATTTCATCCAAAAAAAACGCGACTATGAAATATCTCACAAACAATAAACAAATCGGGCGATGCCTCTTTTTTCTCGTCATTGCCATCGCAATATACTTTATCGCCTTGTTTAAACTGATCCCGTTTCATCCCTCGGGCGACATTCTGGGGATCAGAAATACCGGGACCCTGTGGCATACGTTGAGCTGGAATATTTATGAACGGAAGTATTTTCTGCCCCTGGCAATTCTGTCACATATTGAGGGGCCATTACAGTTTCTCTTTTTGAATGCGTATTACTATTTAGTCGGCGATATTTTCCCGTTAAATCCGGCGACAACCCATGTCCCCATTGCCGTGTTGGCATTTTGCTGTGCAATGTTTTGTTATCTGCTAGGACAAGCACTTCATTCTGAAAAGCTTGGCTATTTTTGTGCCCTGCTTTTTATCCTTTCCCCCTGGTTTGCTAAAGTGAGCAGGCGTCCCTGGATATTCAACTTACTCAGTTTTTTGTTTGAGCTAGCCACGTTCTATTTTTACTGGAAATTTGTTCAGGAACCAGACAACCGCTTGTATAGAATTGCTGCCCCCGTTTCTCTGGCGTTCTACCTGCTTGGAGGATTAGACTGGCCGGCCTTTCTTTTCATCTTGTTCGTGTTTATGGTGCTTAGTAAAAATTGGGCACTCGCTCTGAAGAATGTGTCTAACCTGGTTCCGGCTGTAGTCATTTTTACATATAGCCTGTTTACAGGAGTTGTGTACTATTATGAGACCTACATGAACTCGGAAAAATATTTCTTGAGCCGCTGGCCCGAACTCTATAAGCATACAATCCTGACCCATCCCTTTTTTGCCGCCCATGCTTACTCGGAAAATAGCCTTTTCGGATTTCCCCTTCCAGGAACCATCATCAAATACATGTTCAACACGTTCGGATTACTTTTCCTGTTATCGCTTATAGGGATGACCTGGTATCTTGCGCGAGAACGTTCGACAACTCAATCACACGTACACAAAAGTTTTTATGTTTCCATGAGTGTATGGCTTGTGATTTTTTCGATTCCTCTCTTCAAAGTGTCATTTTCTGTAACTCATGGCTATGTCATCGGCCTTCCGGTCATACTATTCGCGGCGTTGTTACTTATAAAAATCCCTCGAGCGTTGGTCGTTGCTCTGCTGGTAACTATGGTTGTATTTCAGGGCTACACAGTCACGCGAGACCGGTGTTTCGATTATACAAAAGATCGCAGAATTCTGGCCGTGGCGGCGTTTCTTTTAGAAAATCGGAGCGACTTGCTGGAGGTCGGCAAAGTATCGTTCGTGCCGGGGTTTGAGGGTCGGGTTCTGAGAGATTATACCAGGGGCCTGCATGGTGATATTTTCCTGGAATACGATCTTACGGCATACAAATATCCGCCCAAGACCCGAGAATTCGTCCGGGCTTATAATGAAAAGGGCGAAATCAAAGCCGATTGGCTCATCTTACCCTCAGAGCTTCTTACCCCCTGGTTCAGTTTTAAATCGAACCGGCGCCCTCGGAGAGAAAAAAACAAGCTGTTAGACTTCTATGAACGCCTAGCGTCCGATTCGCAAATCCATTGGATTGCGTGCTTTCAAGACCAAAAGGACCGAAAGATGTGGCTGGGGGAAGTGCGACCAGAAGGAGGAACACCCATCGCACAGGCGCCAGTTTATGAGGTAGCGTCATTCGCTGATCTGTACGAAAAAAAATATTACAGAATCAGTTTTCTCAAAGAGCATGTGAGAATCATGTTTCATTGGTAGTGTTCAAATGTTAAACATAACACAATTCCTTACATTGACGTGTCATGCGAAATGGAGGACAACAGGAGGTTATTATCCGTGATTCCCGTCTGTGAACCCGTTTTATTAGGCAATGAAAAACAATATGTGATGGAGTGTCTCGATACCGTCTGGATCTCGTCCCGGGGCAAATATATTGCGTTGTTTGAAAAAAAATTTTCCGAGTATTGTGGAGTCAGCCACGGAGTAGCCTGCTCAAGCGGAACCGCCGGCCTGCACATGGCGATGGAAATCCTGGGAATAGGCCAGGACGATGAGATCATTATCCCGAATCTTACCATCATCGTATCGGCTAATGTCGTGATTATGTCCGGGGCAAAACCCGTGTTAGTTGATGTAGATCCCGTGACATGGGGTCTCGATCCGGCCAAAATCGAAGAACGCATCACTGACAAGACCAAAGCGATTATGCTCGTCCACATGTACGGGCATCCCTGTGATATGGATCCCATCAATGCGATTGCAAAAAAATATGGGCTGTTCGTCATCGAGGATTGCTGCCAATCCCACGGCGCGCACTACAAAGGCAAGATGACTGGCGCGCTCTCTGACATTTCGGTCTTCAGCTTCTACGGAAACAAAACCATCACCTGCGGCGAGGGCGGAATGCTGCTGACCGATAACGAAGAATTGGCCGAAAAGGCCCGTCTCTTCAGGGACAATGGGTTTCAGGAGCCTCGCTTTATTCACACAATCCGCGGCATGAACTACCGGTTGACCAACATGCAAGCCGCGGTCGGTCTAGCCCAGACCGAGAAGTTGGGTTGGGCTGTGGCAAGAAAACGGGAATTGGCAAATAAGTATATGGAGTTACTCGAAGATTTCGAGTATGTGACTCTTCCGGTAGAACGTCCCTGGGCCAAAAACGCCTATTGGATGTTTGCCATCCTGATTAACCCCGGTTTTGGGTTGTCCAAAACCGAGGTGATGCAGAAATTGAAAGAAAGGGGGGTGGATTCGCGATCGTTCTTTTACCCTATCAGCCAACAGCCGGCTGTTCAAGGCAATGATCCGCGATTCCCCGATATTCAGGGGCATTGGCCGGTCTCTGATGATCTCGCCGCCCGAGGCCTGTATTTGCCATCGGGGCTGGGCCTGACGGATGACCAGATTGCGTATTGTGTTGATACGTTGAAAGCACTGCGAGGGTAACAATAGATGATCTCAATCATTTTGGCAACCTATAATGAGAAGGAACTCATTACGACCACGATCACGGAGCTGCTCAAAGAAAGTCCTGAAGAAATGGAGATTATCGTGGTTGATGATGACTCTCCGGATAACACCTGGGATGTTGTTGCGTCCCTGCAACTGCTCAATGTTAAAGTGATTCGACGCAAAAACACCCGGGGACTTGCCTCCGCGTTTAACAGAGGCATTATTGAATCTCGCGGTGACTATATCGGATGGATGGATGCGGATATGTGTATGCCGCCTGACATGATTCCTAAAATGTATCGGATGCTTCAAGATGAGCAGTATGACATCGTCATCGGCTCCAGATATGCGGAAAGCGGCAGAGACGACCGGAGTCCGCTCCGAACGCTTGCCAGCCGCTTCATCAATACATTTGCAGGATGGGTGCTCGATTATGGGATTCAAGATTACGACAGTGGTTTCGTGCTCATCCGCCGTACGGTCCTTGATTATGTGACCATCATCCCACGAGGGTATGGAGAATATTTTATCGAATTCATCTATGATGCCTGTAAAAAGGGACTCAAGGTCGGAGAAATTGGATATTACTTTAAGGATAGAACGGAAGGATATTCCAAATCCGTCCCCAGTCTCTTCAAATTTTTTGTCACCGGCTTGAACTATGTTGTCAGAATCATCGTTACGAAATTCAGGAGGATTGATTGATGGAAGCAATTCCCTTTGGACTTATTCAAAGCCCTGCCTTTATCCGGGAGGACGACCGAGGGCGGTTTGAAGAACTGATCAATGTCGGCGTCTGGGAAAGTCTGATTCATGGCACCATGCAGAAAGATGCAGTCATGGGCCATCATTATCACGCCGATACGATCCTGTTTTTCTACCTGCTCGAAGGCACAGCACGGATTACCACTGTTGATGTCACAACCACTGACCGGCGCGAATATATGCTGGAAGCCGGCCAGGGGTTTCTCTTTCGGCCCTCTGAAGCGCGGGCAATTCAGTATCTGGAAGATGCCAGGTTTCTGATCCTGAAATCCAGGCGATACGATCCTGAGAACCCTGACTTAATTCCGTATGAGGTCCAACTCTCATCCAACGATCCAATCTGAACCGGAAGCCGGTGTGTACGGTTGCCAAGGGTATGGAAGCTGCTGAATACAAAAAATTGTTCGATGTAGAAGAAACCCATTGGTGGTTTAAAGGAATCCGCTTGTACTTCCGGCACGTTCTCCTGCACACCGGTGGGACACAAGAGGGAAGAGTTCTCGATGCCGGTTGTGGAACCGGAGGGAATCTGGACTTACTTTCCCAAATGTTTACCCAGGCCAACGGTTTTGATATATCTCCGGCAGCCGTCGCTTTTTGCCGGAAACGAGGGTTTCACCGAACGGTTGTGGCTGATATGAATCATATTCCTTTCAAGGATGATACCTTTGATTACATTATCTGTAGTGATGTGTTTGAGTGTCGGGAGATAGATGAACTTCAAAGCCTCGCAGAATTAGTGAGAATTAGCAAAAAAGGAGGGAGAATGATTATCTCTGTGGCTGCCTATCAGTTTCTATTGAGTGACCATGATAAAGCCGTACATTCGGTAAGACGCTATACGAAGGATCGGGCGGCACGCATTTTTTCCGCGAAGGGAGTAGAAATTGGCCACATGCAATACCTGTTTGGAGTGTTTTTTCCGTTTATTGTTATGTACCGAAAAACGAAGAGTCTGCTCAAAAATGTCCTCAACATCAGGCTGTCTGATTCTGATGTCTTCGGATTTCCTGACATGCTGAACAACGCGTGTTATCAGGTCGTAAAACTCGAAATGCTGCTTTCCAGATTATGCAGGCTCCCGTTTGGCACAACTCTCCTGGTCGAAATACGAAAATTATGAGGATGACACCAGTATGCCTATGGAGTTTCGGAGGAGGCCCGGGGTCGTTCTTGTACCACGTCTTTAACTCCATGCGCAATGCTCTTAATCGGCGGCTTGCTCGCTATCTCGCTCAAAAAATTGCGGGTGAGGCGTCTGCCCAGCTCATGGTTTTGGAAGCTGGCTCCGGGCCAGGATATTGCGCTTCACGGTTGAAGGCGATGGGACAGGGCATCTGGCCGATCATTTTCGACATTGACCAGGAAGTTCTGGATATTGCTGTCAGGCGAGATAAACAGATTACGGCGGTTCGCGGCGACTTATACCGAATAGCCTTTAAAGCCGATACGTTTGATCTGGTGTTTAACTCAAGTACGCTCGAGCATCTCAGTGACGTTGAACGCGCATTTGATGAAATGGTCAGAATCACCAAACCCGGAGGGAAGATTTTTGTAGGGGTTCCCTATAAATATGGCGTGTTCTTTCCATTCAATTTTCTTCCCAAAGGGCACAGAGCTTCCGTATGGATGGGAAAACTGTATTCCAGAAAAGAACTTACAACCATGTGTGTACGAGAAGGGTTGGTGGTGGACAATATTTTCTTCTATTGTTTTAGAGGCTTTGTGGGACTCCTGCTGGCCAAAACGCACCCCACCAGATGCTCATAATCGCAAGCAGCGGCATCACACAACCTTCTAGAGTTGTGAAATCTCCGGAAGGGGGCACGCTTGTAACATATATGAAGACAATGCGTATCTGTATTCCCATTCAGCACAAAGACATGGGAGGAATGTACACCTTTTTGGCGAATTGGAGAACCTGGCTTGACCGGCAAGGAATTTGGTACACGGAAGCCCCGCAAGACGAGTATAATGTCCTGTTTGTCAATTCATGGGCGGTTCCCTATGATACGATACGTCAGGTCAAGCAGCAAAATCCTTATCTCATTGTAGTGCAACGGGTTGATGGCTCGGCCCGTGATTATGGCCGTTGGACCGATGATGCCGATGAACGCCAGGCTCGGGTCAATATGTTGGTTGATCTGACAATCTTCCAAAGTCACTATTCAAAATGCAGTACGCAAAAAAAATTTAAGGTTATTCGCCAGGATGGGCCGATTATTTATAACCCGGTTGATACTCACATATTTCGTCCTGATGGCCCTTTCGTCACAATCGAAGGAAAGATACGAGTCTGTAATGCGGCCTTCAGCGTCAACCGGAAAAAAGGCACATGGCAGTTAGGGAGGTTAGCCCGGCAGAATCCGGAGGTGATGTTCGTCCTGTGCGGACACTATCCGGATTTACCGCAGCTTTCTAATATCCGATTGCTAGGACATTTGAAACGGAACGACTTAGCGCAGGTCATGCGGTCCTGTGATGTGTTTCTGCACTTAGCCGAAAATGACCCCTGCCCAAACGTCATCACAGAAGCGTTGGCAAGCGGCCTGCCGGTGTTATACAAACAGAGTGGAGGTACGCCTGAGTTAGTCAGGAACTGTGGCTTGCCGGTCACGCCGGAAAATTTCTCTGAGCAGATTCGGGCCATTCTGACCCGCCAAGCGGAACTTTCCAGGGCTGCCCGGCAACGAGCCGTCACCTCTTTTTCTCCTGAGAAGATCTTTCCGCAATATCTGACGGCGATTGCCAGGGCCAAACGGAAGCGTCTTCCCTCGAAGTGGGATTTTCTCTGGGCAGCGTTATGGGGCTATCCGGTGCTGCCGTATCCGCGCTCCCATTTGCCCCGCCGCGCCATCCAAAAACTGTTCTTAGCATTGTCAACATTTCGCAAAAAGCGCTTATGAATATCAAAGTCAGTTGGTTTATCCCGTGCGACCCGCAACACTATGCGCACCAGCACCTGATCTCGGTCTGGCTGCGGTGCTTGCAATTGCTGCCGTATCTGAAAGAGCAAGGGGTGGTATGTACGGTCAATGATCCCTCGGCCGATTCAGATATTGCGATGTTTGTGCGTTTCCAGGATGCCCGGGCCTATGACTTAGCCCGACAGCAAAAGAAGCGCGGCAAACGCATCATCTTCGATCTCTGTATCAATTATTTCGATGAAACCGGGATCTTTGAAGAAGGCTATGGTACAACCGGGGAACGAGTGGACGAAGCCCTGAGCATGGTCGAGTTGGCCGATGTCATCACGTGCGGGTCGGAATTTATCAGAGCACGAGCCAGTGAGTTTCATCCTCGCGCCGTGTATCTGCCTGAAGCGATTGACTATCGCCACTTCACCCTCAGGAAAGCGCTGGCAGATTTCGATCAACCATCATTGACGGCCATCTGGTCGGGACAGCCCAATAAAGTGACCGAACTAGCCGCGCTTTACCCATTCTTAGCTGAACGCAACATTGCATTGAAAATCGCCTCGAAAGACAGACCGACAATGCCCGGTCCCTACACTTATATTCCCTGGACCTATCAGAGTTTTCCGACCACAATCCTGCAAGGCGACATCTGTGTGTCTCCTCGCCGGACTGACAACCCGTATGATCGCGGCCACAGCCATTACAAAATCGGCATTTTTATGGCGCAGGGCGTCCCGGCACTCGCATCGCCCCAGCCGTCATACTGTGAAGTCATTGACGCCACCGGAGGAGGCAGGATTTGTTCGTCTGATGCAGACTGGGAAACCGCGTGGGATGAAGTTCTGGACAATCGCCGATTACTCAAACAATGGTCTGAAGCCGCTTAT
>CAZSOP010000054.1:7536-13705 GCA_964608385.1 uncultured Cytophagia bacterium | reverse complement strand
GATGTGAACGCGCACATTGGAGACTTTATACACCGCATAACCGATAAATGAAGCTCGTACGGTATAGGTGCCGGCAGGTACATTAAGGATGACGTAATTTCCATTGAGATCGGTAGCTGCTCCCGTGGTGGTGCCCTCGATAATGACATTAACACCCGGCAGCGGCTCCCCGCTCTCCTGGTCGGTCACCCGTCCGGCAATTTTACCGCCGGCGGCAAGGACCACGCTGGTCATTAAAAAAATGAGCATGGTAATCCATTTGGTGGTTGTGATGGTTGCTCGCATATGTAAACCTCCACTTTTCCTCTTACGCTGAGCAGGAATATAAAGTGATATACTGGCTAGTGATTTTCAAATTTATTGGTAATATTCTATATCACAATTTAAAATTTTTGAAATATAGTATTCTGGGGAATAAAATGCCAGGAGTTTTTAAAAAATCGGAGTGTCGATAATTAAAAGGCGGATTGCATTTTTAATGCAATCCGCCTGGCATAGGCTTACTTGATTAGTGTCATCTGATGTGATTTTCTAAAGTTACCGAATTCAAGCGTATAAATGTAGGTTCCGGAAGATACAGAGACACCGTTTTCGTTCCTGCCATCCCACATGACCTTGTGGGTACCGGCCGCCTGCAATTGATTGTCAACCAACGTGCGTACCAGCTGACCCATGATGTTATAGATCTTGACCGAAATCTGCTTGCGAATCGGCAAAGCATATTCGATTGTGGTTGAGGGGTTGAACGGATTGGGATAATTATGTTTTAACACATAATCGTCAGGTGTAATAAATGTCATATCATGCGCAACCACGCCTGTTGCCATACCGGTAAATTCAAAGCGCATCATGACCCAGCTCTTGGGATTGACGACTTTGTTAACCGTCGTGTCCCAGTCCGCTGTATTTTCATTCCATGTATAGGTCGTGGTGGTAATACTGTCCTGATTGCCCTGAAAACTGGCGACGAGTTCAAACTGTCCGTCATCGTCGAAATCAAGCGCTTCACCCATAAAATGGGATTGAACTTTGGAAGCGAAGGCGCCTGTGTTCAATTTGCTCGTCGTCACGACACCGGCCGAGTCAACAACAGCAATATCTCTGAAAACATCCGGTTCACCGGTATAGATAACGCTGGTTTGATAATGTGCCGGATCACGCGGGTCATCACCGATAAGCTCTGTACTGGTAATGGTTCGCGGATAGGTCGAGCCGCAGAAAAGATTGGCCCTGCCGTTCTTGTCGACGTCAAAGACGCTGGCATAAAACGTTCCTGCAGGACTGCCGATTCCGGGAACGATTTTCGCAGCATGGCTCTCATCGATATCGAGCACGTTGTCGCCCGGTTCATAATCGATGATCCACATGTCGCCGGTGTAAAAAGTGGGAAAAAAGACTTCGTCGTCACCGTTGCCGTCGATATCGCCGGCCCCGCCGCCAAACAAGGCGACATCGTCATTGGAGGTGAGTTTGACGTTCTTTTTCGTATTGGCTGCAGCCGTATCCGGTGCCTGATAGGAATCCGGCCCCAGAACATCGATATTGTAAAAGTTGAAATTGTTCCAGGTATGGTTGACGATTTCCCAGGTACCGTCGCCATCCAGATCCGCCGGTAAGGTCTGATAGGGCGAGCCGCCACCGTAAAATCCGCGATCGACAAAAAATTCAGCTACCCAGGTTTCAAAACCGCCACCGGCAGCCTCAAAATCAATGTCGCCTTCACAATGAACAATCAAGGTACCGCGTTGACCGCCGGACGCATTTCTGCGGATACCCACCAGCAGCTCGTGCTGGCCGTCACCGTCAACATCGCAAACGTCGGCTACTTCATGGTCGCCGCGGAAAGCTGTCGGGTCCGAGGCACAGCAAACATCGATTTCCGCATCGATAATCGAAGAGTAAACCGTTCCATAATTATCACTACCGGCGACGCCATCCCATTCATAAACATACCAGCCGGAAGGTTCAGAGGCGCGTGGGAAAATGATTTCCCATCTGCCATCCGTATCCATGTCACCGACCACAACCGTACGCGGGTTGTAAGAATTTCTGTTGTTTACAGTATCAACCGGTGAAGACCATTTTAATTCAAACACATCATTAATGGCGTCGTATTCAAAAAGGTGAACACCACCGGAGACATAGTCATTTAAAATAACCTCTTTGGCCCCATCCTGGTCCAAATCCATACCGGCAATTGCGGTTCGGCTGTTGCCGGAAAAATCGGAAGCAAAAAGCGAATCCACATCCGTATGATTTAGAGTATTGCCGACTTGCCATTCATAGGCCATTTTTTCCGCCGATTCCGGATTGTATTCCAGAACCATAATCAACGGCTGACCCTCTTCACTGGCGTAGAGATTGGTCAACACCACTTCCTTGAATCCGTCGCCGTCCAGGTCCATCGGAGCGATGCGGCAGGGGTAATAGCGTTCGGTCGGTTCGCCTTCGCTTTCAAGCAAGATGCTCCACTCATAACTGGATGAATCTGCCGGGGAACCGATACCGAGATACTCAATGCGGGAGATTTTTTCACCGGTTCCGTGCGTGGCAATGATATCGAGCATACCGTCATCATCGATATCGCCGACATCGCTGCCCCGGGAAGCCATGGTCGGTGTCGGCATAAAGCTGCCGACTTCGACAAAATTATCCGCGGTCAAGGTAGAGACATCTTCGACATCATCGAGAAAATAGAGCTTGCCGTTGCTCATCGGAAACCAGGCTTCCATCAAACCGTCATCATCAATGTCCAAAATGTGCAGTTTGTGGCTGTTAAAGGAGCCGGGGTCGCTGTCATCGAACAACTGGTTCAGGTCCACTTGCAGGGCATAGGAATCCGCTCCCTCCGCTTCAAAAATCGTAAAGCTGAATTTGTCCCAGGTATTGTACCAGATCTCCATCAGGCCGTCGCCGTCAAAATCATAGACGTCGACATCATAAGGAGCACCGCCGCCGAGAAGGTCTTCACCGGCCTCGAATTCGATTTCAAAATCGGCAAATTCATCCAGGCCTTCGGTAGCCAGAGAGGCAACCACCAATTCACGGCGGCCACTGGTGCGAGACTGGGTAACCAGCTCGATATCACCATCACCGTCAACATCGGCGATTGCAAATCCGGACGGTCTGAAATCCAGGGCGACATCGCGATCGTAATCCCAGGTTACCGTCGGGGCGTCCGGAAAAACACCGGCAGCATCCTGTTCAAAGACAAACAATTTGTTTGGATTGTCGATGGTGGGAACGCCGAAAAAGATTTCCCATCTGCCATCCTGGTCCATGTCGCCATAAGCCAGTGCGGCTAAACTGTTGCTACCCTCCGGCATGGTGTAATGCCACACGTATTCATAATCATTATCACCTAATGCCTCGAAAAGGTAGATATCGAGATATCCGGGGTCGGGACCATAAGGTGCCAGGGTTTCATCGGTGGAAAACAAAATTTCCTTTTTACCATCGTTATCCATATCCATACCGACCTCGACCATCTTGGCGCCAAAAGCTGGTCCGCGCGGAAACAAGTCCGTGTGTTCTCTTGGGTCCAGTTTCCAGACGAGCTCAAATCCATCTGCAACGTCGAATTGTGCAACCGCTGCCATAGGCAGAAACACATAGACCAACAGAGTTACAAATGCGAGCTGTAACATAGATTTCTTCATAGGCTATTCTCCTTTTGATTAGTGAATGTTGTGAGTTAAAGAAAAGATAAAGAAGGAAGATTATGCATTTTATGGAAATGCCTTTGAATTGTAAATCAACCGAGTATCTAGTTAGCAATATTATCGGAAAAAATCAAGTGTTTTTTGCTCTTTTTTGGTATTAGAATACTATAAATATTAACCCTACTTGTATTTTTCAGCCGATTGAATAAAGGATAAATAGGATGCTCTGCAAAATATTTATTGCGAAAGCCCGAGCCTCAAGTATCAATGATATTTGTTATGTTTATGCTTATGTCTTTGCGTTTTTCGGCGCCCTCTGCGGTTAGACTTGTTCAAAAATAAACCTTGACAAATTAACAAAAATAAACTAAATTGTGTTAGTTATCACTAACTAATATTTCGCCTATGAAAAATCCAACACCAAGACAAAAAGAAATCGTAAACGTGGCCATACGGCTGATCGCTGAAAAGGGTATGCCCTATCTGACCATCAAGCATATCGCCGAAGAAATCGGTATTTCCGAACCGGCAATCTATCGTCATTTTAATTCGAAACACGATATCCTGATGGCAGTGCTCGATCATTTTGAAACGGTTTCTCTCCAAATTCGCGATCGAATGCAACAGGCAAACATCAGCGGCCTTGAGCAAATCCAAATTTTTATGCTCGACCGCTATACGCTGTTTAGCGATAATCCCGACCTGGCCAAAGTGCTTTTTGCCGAAGAGATGTTTATGAATGATGAGCGGTTGGCGGCAAAAATCCTCGGGATTATGCATCAACACCGCGACCTGCTCTTCAGCGCCATCCAAAAAGGACAAAATGAAAAAGAAATTCGCAGCGACATTGCTGCCGACCATCTTTTTCATTTCATCGTCGGTTCAATGCGCTTGCTGGTTAACCGATGGAGTTTCAGCGACTTTGCTTTTGACCTCAAACGCGAAGGCTTAACCTTGTGGCAGGCGGTCGAAATCATGATCAAAAAAAATTGACTTTTTTTACCATAATAAGTTAGTTAATATTCACTAATAAAAGATAGCATCATGACACGCAAAATTATTAAAATAGATGAATCAAAATGCAATGGATGCGGCGATTGTATCCCTGGCTGCCCGGAAGGCGCCCTGCAAATCATCGACGGCAAAGCCCGCCTGGTCAGCGATCTCTTTTGCGATGGCCTTGGGGCCTGTATTGGAAACTGCCCGCGCGGTGCCATATCCGTCGAGGAACGAGAGGCAGAACCCTATGATGAAAAAAAGGTGATGCAAAACATCATCAAGGCCGGACCCAATACGATTAAAGCCCATCTTAAACACCTCAAAGATCACGGCGAATTGCACTATCTCAAAGAAGCAATCGATGTTTTAAAACAAAACAAGTTGCCAATACCCAATATTCTCGAAATGGAAAAACCCTGTAGCGGCGGCTGCCCGGGAAGTCAAACACAAATCATTCATGACGCTGACCAACCCGGAAAATCAGCTCAACAAAAAGGCGATAAATCACAGTTGCGACAGTGGCCGGTACAACTGGCATTAATCAATCCCCTCGCTTCATTCTTTGACGATGCAGATCTTCTCATTGCAGCGGACTGCGTTCCCTTTGCCTTTGCTGATTTTCACCAACATTTTTTAAAGAACAAGGTCGTGATCACTTTTTGTCCCAAACTCGATCAGGCTCTCGATCGCTATATAGACAAACTAGCGACGATCTTTCAAAATCATAACATCATCTCCGTTCAAATTGTGCGCATGCAGGTCCCCTGCTGTGGCGGTACGGAGCTCATTGTAAAACAGGCACTACAAAAAGCAAATCGTTCGCAAAACATAAAAATAGATATCATCGATTTAAACGGAACAATACTATAATGCAATCTTTTAGGGAGGTAATATGCCTATACTAAAATCCGCACAAATACAATCAGCCAAAAATCTCATCGACTATCAGGATGGAGCGGTAGTGAGCCAAACCCTGATCGACAAGAAAAGCGGTTCTGTAACCCTCTTCGCTTTTGACCAGGACCAGGGACTCTCCGAGCACATAGCTCCGTTTGAAGCCCTGGTGCAAATCATCGACGGCAGTGCCCATATCACCATCGCCGATAACGCATATGATCTCAAACCAGGAGAGATGGTCCTGATGCCGGCGAATGTGCCGCACGCAGTCAAGGCGACAAGCCGGTTCAAAATGATGTTAACAATGATCAAATCATAAAGGAGGTAACCATGTCTATGTTCTGCTATCAATGCCAGGAAACGGCGGGCAATGAGGCCTGTACAAAACTCGGTGTTTGTGGAAAAACCGACTCGACATCCAATTTAATGGATGTTCTCATTTTTCTCCTCAAAGGCATTGCGATATATGTAAAAAGACTAGAGCAATTCGGTATTTCTGAAAACAAACATGGCCACTTTATTGCCAAAGCGCTGTTCCTGACCGTCACCAATGTCAACAGAAACCTATGGACATCCGGAGATCACCAAAGTCAATATCGGCGTTCGCAATC
>CAZSOP010000054.1:0-7436 GCA_964608385.1 uncultured Cytophagia bacterium | reverse complement strand
ACAGAAACCTATGGACATCCGGAGATCACCAAAGTCAATATCGGCGTTCGCAATCGGCCGGCCATCCTCATCAGCGGCCATGACCTTAAAGATATGCAGGAGCTGCTGGAGCAGAGCAAGGACAGCGATGTGGATATCTATACGCATGGCGAAATGCTGCCGGCGAATTATTATCCGGCCTTTAAAACGTATGATCATTTTGTCGGCAATTATGGTGGCTCCTGGTGGCGTCAAAAATCAGAGTTCGAAGCCTTTAATGGTCCGGTTCTGATGACCACAAATTGCCTGGTCCCGCCCAAAATGTCTTATAAGGATCGGGTCTTCACCACCGGCAATGTCGGTTTCCCCGGTGTTAAGCATATCCCGGATGCTGAAAATGGTGGAATGAAGGATTTTTCCGAAATCATCGCCAGGGCCAAACAATGCGACCCACCGCAGGAACTGGAAAAAGGAGAGATTGTCGGTGGATTCGCGCACCATCAAGTCACCGCGTTGGCCGACAAAATTGTCAAAGCCGTTAACTCCGGGGCCATTAAACGTTTCATCGTCATGGCCGGATGCGATGGCCGACATAAAAGCCGTAACTATTTTACCGAGGTGGCGCAGGCTCTCCCCCACGATGCGGTCATCCTTACTGCGGGTTGTGCAAAATTTCGTTACAATAAGCTCGATCTCGGCGACATTGACGGCATTCCCCGTGTCCTTGATGCCGGTCAATGTAACGACTCGTATTCGCTCGCGGTCATCGCCTTAAAGCTCAAAGAAATCCTTAACATTGAAGATATTAATGAACTTCCGATTTCCTTTGACATCGCCTGGTATGAACAAAAAGCGGTGACGGTTTTGCTGGCATTGCTGTCCCTCGGCTTTAAAGGGATTCGCCTCGGACCAACCCTGCCCGCTTTTCTCTCACCGCAAGTCATCCGGGTTCTGGTCGAAAATTTTGATATAAAGCCCATTGGTAAAGTTGAAAAAGATGTCCGGGAAATGATGACAACGGATTAAATCCAGCTAGCCATCAAACTTGATAAAGTAAATAAAAAGGGATTCTGCTACATCACGGGATCCCTTTTATTTCATAATTGACGATATATCCAGACATTATCCTTAGAATCGATTGAGGAGTAAAATAGAACAGTACTCCACCCCTCATATGACTCCCCTACCATCCAAGAGTATAGATTTGCCGCCGGCGCTAGTTATTAAAGGCCGAGCATCGACTCTCTCCCAAAGGGTCAGTTTAATCCCAAAAACAATTCCATTCCGGCAATTCAACAAAATCGAATCATCAGCTGAAAAAAAAATCAAAAAAGCCTTGCTTTTCTCCTCTGTTCGTGTTACTTTTTAGAAAATCGTGACACGGAGCGCCTCATGAGTAAATTGGTTCGTTTTGGAATATCACTGGACTCACAGCTGTTAAAAAAGTTCGATGCCCTGATCAAAGAAAAAGAGTATGCCAACCGCTCGGAAGCGATCAGAGACCTGATCCGCGATGTCCTTATACACAAAGAATGGCAGGACGAAGAGCGGGAGATTATCGGTACCATCACATTGATCTATGACCATCATATCCGCCATTTGTCGGCAAGGCTGACGAATGATCAACATCAGCACCACCATCAGATTATATCCACCATGCACGTCCATCTCGATCATGATAATTGCCTCGAAGTACTGGCCGTGCGAGGAAAAACGAACGAGGTGCGAAAAATTGCCGACCATCTCATCGGTATGAAAGGCGTCAAACACGGCAAACTGGTCACCACATCAACCGGGAAAAATCTGCGCTAAAGAAAAGGAGGAACATTTATGCGGTCAGTATTAAATATAATATTAACAGCCATAATTTTGGTCTCTTCATTGTTTGCGGAATCTAAAACAGACTCGGTCAAATACCGGTTTGATCCGGTTGTGGTCACCGCCACCAAAATTGCCGGGGCGCAAAAAGAGCTCGCGTCCAGCGTAACCGTTATCGATGAGCAAACCATTCAAAGAGCTGCCACACACTCTGCGTTGGATTTGGTCACAAGTCATGTACCCGGCGTCTATATCACCCAAAAATCAATCATGGGATACGGCGTGGCCTCCGCCGCGGCGGGTGAACTCAGTATACGCGGAATCGGCGGTTCCCCTGTGACCGGGGTACTGGTACTGCGGGACGGCCGGCCGGATATTATGGGAATGATGGGACATCCCATCCCCGACGCCTATACACTAGACGGCGTAGAACGCATAGAGGTGGTCCGTGGACCGGCTTCATTCCTCTATGGCACCAATGCCATGGGCGGTGTTATTAACATCGTCTCACAAAAACAACGACAAAACGGATTCAACACCCGCGTTGTCGGCGGCATGGGTAACTATCAAACCAAAAAGCTTCTCGGTGTACATGGCGGTAAAGTCAACAACTTTGATTACAACCTGACGGCAGCAAACAGGCAAACCGACGGTCACAGACCCGCTGCCGATTATGAAAGTGATTCCTACACCGCCCATCTCGGATACCAATTCAATGATAATACCAACATCAGCCTCAATGCTAATCTTTCCAACATCTACCTGAAAGATCCGGGACCGGACACCCTGACAACCACCCCGACAGACCAGTGGTACGACCTGAGGCGTTCCGGTGCCGATCTGACGCTTTCACATGCACACCAATATGGCGACTCCTACCTGAGGGTTCATGGAAACTGGGGACGCCATAAAATTTTTGACGGCTGGCGCTCAAATGATCATACCATCGGCGTCATGCTCTACCACAATACCTCGTTCTGGAGAGGCCATTCTGCCACCGTCGGTTTTGATTATAAACAATATGGAGGAGACGCCGAGAACAGTATTGTCCAGTATCCCTGGATCCAATATGGTGCACAACACATCACCGAATTTGCCCCCTATATCCATATGCAGCAGCTTTTGTACAACCGTTTTATTCTCTCTGCCGGCTTGCGCACTGAAAATCACCAAATCTATGGCAATGAATGGATTCCCAAAATCGGTCTGGTGACCCACCTGACCGACCTCTTGTCTCTGCGCCTTTCGGCGGCAAAAGGATTCCGCAGCCCGGCGATACGGGAACTATACGTTTTCCCACCCAGAAACGAAAACCTGCAGCCGGAACGCTTGTGGAATTATGAAATCGGCCTTTCACAGCGACTGAGTACCTGGGGAGTTTTTGACGCTGCTCTGTTTCGCTCAAAAGGCAGTAATATGATCCGCATTGTCGGTGTTCGGCCGGCTATGCAATTTACCAATTCCGGCGACTTTGTTCACAGCGGCTATGAACTCTCTCTACAAATGGAACCGACAAGACATTTTCAGGTGGCATCTACCTGGACCAAACTGGACCTCCAGAACCAAACCCGGCAAACCCCTGGCAAGAAACTGACGGTGACGCTCTCCTACCAGTGGCAGCGTTTGATTTTACAGGCAAACGCCATTCATATTATGGGTCTTTATGCCATGGACAACCACAAAATGCCGCTGAACGATTACACGTTGGTCGACCTTAAATCAATAATTAAGCTTCTCCGTTTCGCCGATCTCGCTGTTTCCGTAAAAAATCTGTTCGATATAGAGTATGAAATCAAACCGTTCTATCCAATGCCGGGTAGAACAGTTATGATGGAATTCGTTTTTAACTATAAATGATGGTGAGATTTTCCACAAGACAAGTTACGCTGGCCGGAATGTTCATCGCCTTAGGCGTGCTTTTCCCCCTACTTTTTCATGCTATAGGCGTCGGTAGTATTTTTTTGCCGATGTTTTGGCCGGTTGCGCTGGCAACGTTTTACCTTTCCGTACCCGTGGCTGCAGCTGTCGCCCTGATCACTCCCTTGCTCTCTACCCTGCTCACCGGTATGCCGCCTCTGTCTCCACCCATTATGCATCTCATTATGGTCGAACTGACCGTGCTTGCAGGTGTCACCGGCTATCTTCACCATCACCATCGATGGGGCCTGTTTTGGTCGTTAACCGCGGGCCTGTTTTTCTCCCGCATCGCTCTGTTTATCGCCACTGTACCGTTGGCAGAATTGCTCGGATTGCCGCCGGCTCTGACTTCCGGCATCATGGTGATTAAAGGGCTGCCCGGAATTGTCCTGATGCTCTTCATCATCCCGGTTTTTATAAATCGTACAACCCAAAAAAGGCTATTTTAATGCCGCTTGTACACCGAAAATATTTCGATGAAATTGCTATGGAATGGAATAATCGCGTCCGGACCGTTCCCTGCCTTGCAAAGCATATAAAACGTTTTGGTATCCATCCCACAGACCGGGTGCTCGATATCGGCGCCGGAACCGGGAGGCTGAGCAAGGTGTTGATCAGACAAATTCAAAAACCCGGGGCGGTGGTGGCGCTGGATTTTGCCCGAAATATGCTCACTCAAGCACAAAAAGACCTCGGAAACACCGCCCATTATATCTGCGCCGACGCCTGTGAGTTGGTGTTTCGCAACAACACCTTTCACAAAGTCATCTGTTATTCGACATTTCCACACATCCTTGAACCGCGACAGGCACTAAATGAAATACACCGCATCCTCAAACCACAGGGTAAACTGTTGATTCTGCACAACTGCTGCAGCAAAAAGCTGAACTCTTTTCATTCCCGCCTAAACCCCGTGGTTTGCCGGGACATACTACCGTCGGCCAAAAAACTAAAATTTTTACTAAAGCAAATTGGATTTGATTGTAAAACCGCAGAACATCCGGATTTGTATTGGGTGGAAGCGAGGAAAAATTAGAGATAACCGGTTTTTCGTATCACATCCCCTGGATTTTAATCGCCTTTTTTTAGAATATTGATATTATCGGCCCGATAGGTCATCATCCCGTCCACATTTTTGGCCTGTTCTTCGGACATGAGAAAAAATTTCCCACTTCCCCTGGCATAAATATTCCCCTCGCGATCAAAAATCTCACCTTCTGCAATCGAATATCTCGATTTGTTCTCACTACACCGCCCACGCACGGTAACCCTGGTTCCAACCGTTAACGGACGAATAAACCGAACCGTCAGCTCTCCGGTCATAAAATACCGCTTGCGCTCAACCGCGACCGCCCAGCCAAGCGTTTCATCCAATAACGTACAGAGCATACCGCCGTGAATGACCTTTTCATATCCCTGATGTACGGCTCGCGGCTCAAAAACAGTTTCAACACCCTCTTCGGTAACCTTGAAGCGCAAATTACAGGCATGTGGATTTTCCTCTTTTTCACCACAGATCAGACACCCCTTAAAAGTAGGAAGATAACGCTGATTATCTTTTGACTCGGAATCTTTCATCCTCACGTTCTCCTAAAAACGACATTTTGTTGCAGAAAATAATAGCAATGACCCTGTAATTGCATCTTAAATCAATTTCAATAAATCGTCAGGCTTTTTAATGATATAATCGGGTTCAAGCTCTTTGAGCTCCTCAATGGGTGTATATCCCCATTCCACAGCACAGGTGGGTATATCGGCAGCTTGTGCCGAGAGGATATCATTATTGGTATCCCCCACCATAAGGGCATCCCGGGGTTTTACTGAAAATTTTGACAAAATATAGTAAAGCAGCTCAGGATCGGGCTTTGGGTTTAAAACCATGTCCCGGCCCACAACAAGTTTAAAATATTTAACCAGATCGAGTTCATCGAGAATATGCCGGCTGACATAGGTCATTTTATTGGTGGCGACAGCACAGAAAAGTTGTATCTTTTGTAAAACATCGACAATGCCATCAAAAGGTTTTGAACTCACGGCGCTGTTGTTATAGTATATCGCCGGGAAAATATCGAAAAACTCTTTCTGCAAATGCATGTTTTCTTCGCCCAGCGTAATATGAGCAAATCGGTCCGGCCCCGGGCCGATGGCCTGCTTGGTTTTATTTAAGGATATCGGCGGCAGACCGACCTCTTTCAGAGCAATGTTGATCGCTCTGCGCACATCGGTTGCAGTATCGACAATGGTTCCGTCGAGATCGAAAATGATCAGAGATGCTTTATTCATAATCTCGGTTTCCTTTACAGTTTTATACAGGCTAAAATCATCCGGCCTATGCACTGAATTGACACCCCCGCACCAGGCGCTCTCAAACAAGAATTACGTGCCGCCGGGGTAAACATCGTGATAACGAAAAATTTTACGATTAATTTACAAACTAACAAAGATATTATCAAGCTTTTAAGCAACTCTCGGCCTCTAAAATACGCTAATGAAACAAGAAAACCCCCAAAATGTACAATTTTTATCTCTCCCTTCCTCGAATGCACGGCATATGAATTGGCTTTGATTTTATGCAGATTTTATTACATTATAAAAACAACAGATGAGCCTTAACCCTGCTTATAACAAAAGGCAAAGCTCCCATAATGGGCCAAGAAAGAGATAAACCCTGGTATGAACGCTCATTTCGCCAGGACTATCTGACCATATATTCACATCGCGATGTCTCTGAAGCCAAAAAACACATCGATCTCTTTGAAAATACTGTTCCGGTTCGCAGAGGAATGACTGTTCTCGATCTCGGTTGCGGCTTTGGACGCCATACCCTGGAATTGTCAAGAAGGAACTATCGGGGCGTCGGACTCGACCTCTCCGATTACCTGCTAAAACAGGCCATACAACAATCAAAGACCGAAAACAGTATTGCCCGGTTTGTTCTCGCCGACATGCGCGCAATTCCCTTTGTCGGCTGCTTTGATGCGATCCTGAATATATTTACCAGTTTTGGTTATTTTGATACAGATGAGGAAAATTACCGGGTCATCCAACAAGCTTTTCATGCGCTGAACAAAAAAGGCTGGTTGTTTTTTGATTATATGAACACCGAGCGCGTTTTGTCCGAACTCGAGCCGAAAAGCGAAATGAATCGTAACGGCATGCATATCATTCAGGAACGCACCTACAAGCCCGACACCAAGAGAATTGAAAAAAGCATCACGGTAAGCGACAAGCTCGGTTTGCGCTCATACCGGGAATCCGTGAGAGCCTATAGCCGCCGGGAACTGTACCATTTTTTTAAGCAGGCCGGTTTTTCGTGTAAATACGAATTGGGCGACTATAATGGCCGTCCCTTCGATTTAAAATCAGCAAGACTTGTAATGATCGGACAAAAAAATGTCTAACACGCTAGCCCGATTTCCAACGAGTTCATCCCTGGTGAAGGATTATATCAATCATTTTGACCGGGTCAAAGATTTTTTTAACCTGGATTTTCGCGGCCCGCACAAACAACAAGGTATCGATAACATCAAGGACCAACCGCGAAAGGAGCTGGCCAAAATACTGTGGAATCAAAACCGCGAATTCGGTTGCGGGGAAAAAACACTTGCCAACATTGAACGCCTGGCCGAACCAGAGAGCCGCGCCGTGGTTACCGGGCAACAAGTCGGAATTTTCGGCGGGCCCCTCTATACATTTTACAAGGCACTGACAACCATTAAACT
>CAZSOP010000053.1:0-13709 GCA_964608385.1 uncultured Cytophagia bacterium | reverse complement strand
AGCAGCAAAAATCGTCGACTTGCAGCAAAACACAAGCAAGAGTGCAATGATCAAAAAGGATGATCTTCCCGGTCTTTTGTACCGGATTTTGGAATATTGTCGTTTAAAATTTTCCATCCATACGAAATTCAGCTTGATCGAACCAAAATCCGGTATTTGTGATATTATCGATTTCAGCTTGCAAAAGATCATAGTGAAAAATCTCCTGTTCTCTGATAAACCCGATCACCTGGCGGCTGATCTCATCCTTCGATTTGCTCAACAAAGAGTCAAAAAATGCGATGGCCTTGCGCTCATGATCCATGGCTGTTCGTAACGCCACCAGCTCATCGGTATGGTGTTGATCCTGCCTGGTTTTCCTGGTTTGATCTTCATCAAAGACAGGAACCCGGCGTTGCGGAGGATATCCTTTTACATAATACTGCCAATCGCGGACAGCGTCCAACTCTTCCAGCATCTTTTGCAAAGTAGCCAGATGAAGCGCTTCTTCTCTTGCCAGCATTTTAAAAATACGTTTCCCCGATTCGTTGTCTGTTTTTTCGGCAGCTTGACGATAAAATTGTTGTCCCCTTTTTTCGAGATCAATTGCCATTTTAATGGATGTCTCGAGGGATATGTTTTTTTCGTTCATACTTTCCTATCCTTCTGATTGACCTACCTGAATTATGATAACAAAAGTTAATTAAATTTACAACTTTTTTTACTCTGATATTATTTGTATGTTGTAAATAACAGAACTATTTTCACAGTGATGCGCGTTTTATGTGGTAGAAAGGAGACAGCATGAATAGATTGGTTGAACTTGTAAAAGCTGGGCAATCCGTCTGGATAGATTATATCGAGAGAGATTTCGTGCGCAATGGCGGCTTACAATCGCTTATTGAAAAAGGGGTAACAGGACTGACATCGAATCCCACTATATTTCAAAAAGCAATTGAAAAAAGCCATGTATATGACAAAGACATCGAAACGCTGAAAAATAGAGGCCATACAGCCGAAAAAATATTCGAGGAACTCGCGGTTACAGATATTCGGGATGCAGCGGATTTTTTTCTTCCGGTCTATGAACAAAGCGGTGGAAAAGATGGCTATGTCAGTCTCGAGGTCAATCCTGCACTTGCACATAAAAGCGAAGAGACACATCAGGAGGCTTTACGGCTAGATAAAAAAGTAGACAGAAAAAACTTGATGATTAAAATACCCGCAACCGCGGCCGGCATTCCTGCCATCGAAAAAACCATTGCTGCCGGCGTGAATGTGAATGTTACGCTGATATTTGATCTGGCCACCTATCGCCGTGTCGCTGAAGCTTATATGCGGGGTCTTACAGCCTATAGCGGAGAAGATATCGGCAAAATTGCCTCTGTGGCATCCTTCTTTATCAGTCGTATCGATAAAGCGATCGATCCCCTGCTGATCAAAAAAGGTCAGAAACAGCTGGTGGGCAAGGTTGCTATTGCCAATGCAAGAGCCGCTTATGCTGAATTGCATTATCTTATCTGCCAACCGCAGTGGCAGTCGCTTTCTAAAAAAGGTGCAGCCGTGCAGCGTCCCTTATGGGCCAGCACGAGCACCAAAAATCCGGAATACCCCGATACTTATTATGTCAATAATCTTGTCGGACGCAACACCGTCAACACCCTGCCGCCGGAGACGCTTGAAAAATTCCTCGATCACGGCAGTATAGATCATATTCTCAATCAGGATGACCAGGAGGCGAAAGAAATCGTGCAACAGACGAGCAGAGAGAAGGAACTCGACGTCTATACACGTTTGCAAAAAGAGGGTGTAAAAGCCTTTTATCAGTCCTATTCCAGTGTCCTTGAGAGTATAGATGATAAAATAACCGGGAAATAACGCTAACCAAAACGCTTATACGTCTCGATTATTTTATTGAGAAAAGCGTCCTGATCCTGCTGCCACCAGTGATTGGAAAAAATCTCCACTTCATTAAACCCTTTAAAACCGGATGATTCAACAAGCTCTCTGATATGGGGGATGGGGATACAACCATCTCCCATCAGACCCCGGTCATTCAGCAAATCCTTCGTCGGACTGAGCCAGTCACAGATATGAAAGGCAAAAATTCGCTTCTTTGCACCACAACGGCGAACTTGTTTCTCCAAATCAGGATCCCACCAGACATGGTATACATCAACAGCAACGCCGACGAACGGGTCGTCTATTTTATCGCAGAGATCATTGGCCTGTTCCATGGTGTTGACAGCAGAGCGCGTATCAGCATACATGGGATGCAGTGGTTCAATGGCGAGTTTTACACCCAAATCCCTGGCGGTATCGAGAACGGCAAGAATGCCGTCGAGAATCTGTTGACGCGATGTTTTCAGAGACTGCTTTGGGTCCGCGCCACAGACCAGAACGACATGGGGAGCATCCAGAGCTGCTGCTTCCTCCAAACTACGGATGTTATCCTCGATTGCCTGCTGTCTTGCTTTTTTGTCGATATTGGGAAAAAAACCACCCCTGCAAATGGAAACAGTCTGTAGCCCCGCCTCTACAATTTGCCGGTGAACCGTTTTAATATCGCGGTTTTCCAGCCATTGACGCCAAACGGTTATTCCTTTAACGCCGGCCTTGCTGTATTTGGAAATCGCGGTCTCGATATTCCAGGGTTTCGTCGTGATGGTATGGATACATAATTTGTCCAGGTCCGTTATCGCTTCGGCCATAACTCCTCCACTTTATATTTTTCACTAAAGAATACTCTGGTGTTCAAAACAAAGTTGCTTTAGGTTTTTTTAAAACCTTACCGCGTTTAATAACATATCGAATCATCGGCAGGGTTCCCATATAGGGGATTTGTCCGAATTCTTCCATATCAATGCAGAGCAGATCCGCCAAGAGTCCTTTTTCAATACGTCCACGATCCTCAAGCATAAGCATATCTGCAGGGTTTTTTGTATAAGCATTTAAAAGCAAAGCAGGATCATCGATACGATATCTTAAAACAGCCAGGCTCATCACCAAATGCGGATCGAGGACGGGCGAGGAGCCGGGATTAAAATCACTGGATAAAATCAGGCGTTCGGGGATATCGCCAAGACGTTGAATTTGGCCGACCTGATCAGAAAAACAAAAATATTCCGCGGAAGGTAAAAAAACGGCATACAATTGGCTTGCCTGTTTTATTTGATTCGCATCTTTATCATTCAGGACTTCAAGATGATCGATATGGCGGATATTGTGCCGCACCGCCAGCTCTACACCGCCCAGATCATTCATCTGATTGCTGTGCATGCCCAGATGGTATCCGAGCTCAGCGGCCCGGAAAAGGAGAAAATCAGCTTCTTCAAAGGTAAACGCCCCTTTCTCGAGAAAAATATCAAACCAGTCGCTATAGCGCCGACATTCAGGCAGCATCTCATCAGCGACACAGCGAAGGTATGATTTTCTTTGCATCTCTTTTGGAATCGTATGTAACAATAAAGTCGGAACCACATCAACCGGATGCGATTCCTTGAGGCGATTAATGACCTTGAGCATTTTCAGCTCATTTTCAAGATCGAGGCCATATCCCGTCTTGATCTCTACGGTAGTGATGCCGAGGTCGATCGCTTTATCGAGAAATTTAAGGCCATTTTGCAATAGTTGAGATTCGGAAGCTTTTTGCACGGCAGAGACAGTGTTGTGAATACCACCGCCTTTTTGCAGAATCTGCAGATAATCCAGACCACCCGCCCGCATATAGAGTTCATCTTCCCGGCTGCCGCAGAAAAGCAGATGCGTATGACAATCGATATAACCAGGCAAAACGATTTGCCCCGAACAATCGATTCGCTCCAGCTCCGGTTGTTGATCCAGATGGTATGTTTGTTCAAGAACTGCTGCCGTGTTGATATCAATAATTTGATCATCATGAATCAAAATGGAATGGCCGGCAAGCGTTTTTCGTCCGTAAATCTTTAAAGGGTTTTGTAACAAGAGCATAACGGGCTCTGTATATGAGATTAAAAGTGATTAATTTTAATATTCTTTTGGCGCGCAATCTCTTCAGCCTCTGAATAACCTGCATCGCAATGGCGGGCAATACCCAGGCCCGGATCAACCGTTAAAACGCGCTGCAGACGATCATCGCGATCCGCCGTACCATCTGCGACGATAACCATGCCGGCATGTAAAGAATACCCGATTCCCACGCCACCGCCGTGGTGAAAACTCACCCAGCTGGCGCCGTTGCTGGAATTGAGAGCAAAATTGAGTAAAGGCCAATCGGCAATGGCGTCGCTGCCGTCTAGCATATTTTCGGTTTCGCGATTGGGGGATGCAACAGAGCCGCAATCAAGATGATCGCGTCCAATAACCACCGGTGCTTTAACAATACCTTTGCGAACCATATCGTTTATGCGCAACGCAAACTCGGCGCGTTCGCCATATCCCAGCCAGCAGACGCGTGACGGCAGTCCGAGTTGGGGTATTTTTTCAGCGGCCAAACGAATCCAGCGAACCAGACTCTCGTTATCCGGAAACATCTCCAGCACCAGCTTGTCGAGTTCCGAGATATCCCTCTGATCGCCCGACAGGGCGGCCCATCGAAACGGTCCCCTGCCCTGACAGAACAACGGCCGGACGTATGCAGGCACAAATCCGGGATATTTGAATTTTCCCTCTTTATCGCGCATCTCCACGCCGGCGCGTTCCGCCTGGGCGCGCAGGTTGTTGCCGTAATCAAAAACCACAGCTCCCTGCTTTTGCATCTCCAGTATCGCCCGGACATGTTCTGCAATGGTTTCCAGCGCCCGTTTTCGATATTCCTCAGGATTTTCGCCTTTCAACCGGTCCAATTGCCTCAGATCGCCGGCAGGTACATAATCCAGCAAATTATGAGCACTGGTTTGATCCGTAACGATATCCGGAATAACCCCTTTTTTAACCAGATCAGGATGTATAACGCCGGCATTCCCCACCAATCCAACGGAGAGAGGTGTCTTGTCCTTTACAGCCTTTTCAATCCATAAAAGCGCCTCATCGAGATCATGTGTCATTTTATCGCAATATCCCTCTTTCACCTTCTTCTCAATGCGTTCCGCTCTGACTTCCACATCCAGAATAACAGCTTCGTTCATGGTTGCCGCCAGAGGTTGAGCACCGGACATACCGCCCATCCCTGCGGTAAGAATGAATTTCCCCTTTAACGAGTCCGTTTTAAAACTCTGCCGGCCTGCAGCGGCAAAGGATTCGTAGGTTCCCTGTATGATACCTTGAGTGGCGATATAAATCCAGCTTCCCGCTGTCATTTGACCATACATGATCAATCCCATTTCATCATAACGATCAAAATTTTCCTGTGTTGCCCATTGAGGGACGATATTGGAGTTGGCAATGATAACGCGCGGTGCCTGAGGATGGGTCGGAGCGATATAAACCGGTTTGCCGGACTGAACGCATAAGGTGTGCTGATCATCCATATTTTTCAGGATATCGATGATTTGCTGGTAGGCTTTCCAATTTCTCGCTGCTCGGCCGCTGCCACCGTAAACGATCAGCTGATCCGGGTCCATTGCAACCCCGGGATCAAGATTGTTTTGCAACATACGAATAGCTGCTTCCGTATCCCAATTCCTGCCCTGCAAGACGGTTCCATGCCTCGCCTTGATGGGCATCCCGGGCTTGAATTCATCGAACATAGGTCTGGACATCATTTACTCCTCAAACAAAGCATCTGAATTTAACATCGCTTTTGCTTTGGTGATCTGTTGTCTGACAGAAACGGGACCAGTCCCGCCCGGAATATTCCGCTTTTCCAAAGATTTTTGCGGGTCAAAAAGCGCGTACACCTGGTCGTCAAACTGCTCAGAAAATTCCTGCCAGATTTTCAAAGAAATTTCCTGTATAGGAGTATTATTTTTTTCCGACCAGGTTACGATTTTACCGACGATTTCATGAGCACGGCGAAAGGCGATCCCCTTTTTTACCAGATAATCGGCGACGTCTGTGGCAAACAAAGCCGGGTCGATGGCCTCCTTCATTCGTTCCGGAAACACCTGCAGGGTATCGATGACCCCGTACATAATCCCGATGCTCAGTCTGGTTTGCAGTAACGTGTCGAACAAGGGCTCCTTGTCTTCCTGTAAATCGCGTACGTATGCGGTCGGGATCCCTTTCATTAAATTCATCAGTGTATTTAGATTACCAATCATGCGCGCAGTCTTGCCGCGAATCAACTCCAGAGAATCGGGATTGCGTTTTTGCGGCATCATACTGCTACCTGTAGAATATTCCTGAGCAATATCGATAAATCTGTACGGCTCTGAAGACCAGATGATAAAATCTTCGGCTATGCGACTCATGTGCAACATGACCTGTACACAAATAAAGATGCATTCCGTAATGATATCACGGTCAGAGGTGGCATCGATCGAGTTATCGCTAAAGGTTTTAAATCCCAGCTCATCAGCCAGCATTTTTCGATCAATATCAAACGCAGAACCGGCCAATGCACCTGATCCCAGCGGCATGTCGTCACAGCGTTCCCTGTACTCATAAAGTCGTTTCTTGTCTCTCTGCATTTGAAAACAAAAGGCGAGAAGATAATGAGCAAACGAAATCGGTTGTGCCTGTCGAAGGTGGGTATATCCCGGCATGACAGTATCAACATATTTTTCAGCCAATTCGATAATACATTCCTGCATTCTCCGCAACCCGAGAACAATATGAGAACTCTTCTTTTTAAGAAAAAGCCTGACATCCGTTGCGACCTGGTCGTTTCTGCTTTTACCACAATGAATGCGGGAACCAAGCTCGCCAACCCGCTCGGTCAGCCGGCGCTCGACGGCCGAATGGATGTCCTCATCGCCGGACTGAAACTTGAGGTTTCCCTCGGAATAGTCGATCAAAATCCGATCCAGAGCTTGAAGCACCGTTTGCAATTCCTCGTCGGAATAAATTTTTATGCGCGCAAGAGCCTTCGCCCAGGCTTTATTGACGAGAATATCCGCTTCCAGTAATTTGTTGTCAAAGGTGATCGAGCTGCTGAATGCGTCCATCATCGAGGAGGTTTTCTTATCGAATCTTCCACTCCAGGTTTTGCTCGTAGACATGAAATATATCCTCACTTGAGCTTTGGTGTCGTTGATGCAGTAAATTTTTGAACCCCATTACAAAGCCGTTTCGGTTCTGACTAAATATTGCACATCGGATTAATCGCGTTTAAACTTGCTGTAATCGGGTTCAGAGTAAGAAACCTTTTTACCCCATTCCATTTCCACCAGAGACCTCACCTTGAGAGGCAAACCATAGAGATTAATAAATCCTTTTGCATCCTTTTGATCGTAAACATCTTCTTCCCCGAAAGTAGCCAGTTCTTCCCGGTAAAGCGAATAGGGTGATTGCCGGCCCACAACTAGACAATTGCCCTTGTAGAGCTTGAGCTTAACCAAACCACTGACGTCCTGCTGTGTATTTTCCACAAAGGCATCCAGTGCATAGCGAAGCGGTGTAAACCACTGACCATTATAAACGAGCTCGGCATATTTAGGCGCGAGCATTTCCTTGAAATGGAGCGTATCGCGATCCAGAACCAGGCTTTCCAGGTCCGAATGTGCCGTATAGAGAATGGTTCCAGCCGGCGTTTCATAAACACCACGGGATTTCATACCAACCAGCCGATTCTCGACAATATCGATGCGTCCGACACCATGCTTGCCGGCAATTTTGTTCAACGTATTCAACAGCGGCACCGCTTCCATACGTTCACCATTGATTCCCACCGGTATACCCTTTTCAAACTCGACATCGATGATTTCCGGTTTGGAAGGCGCTTTTTCCGGATCCGTTGTCAGGGCAAAAAGCCCTTTTTTAGGTTCATTCCAGGGATCTTCCAGATCGCCGCCTTCGTGACTGATATGCCAAATATTTCGATCATTGCTGTAAATTTTTTCCCGCGTGGCTGTAATGGGAATTTTTTTGGATTCTGCATAAGCGATAGCATCTTCGCGTGAGCGGATATCCCATTCGCGCCAGGGAGCAATCACCTCGAGTTTGGGATTCATGGCCTTGTAGGTTAGTTCAAAGCGCACCTGATCATTACCCTTGCCGGTGCAGCCATGGGCAACGGCATCAGCACCCTCCGCCTCTGCAATTTCGACCTGGCGTTTGGCAATAATGGGTCTGGCAAAGGATGTACCGAGGAGATATCGTCCTTCATAAACAGCGCCGGCTCTTAGAGTCGGCCAGATATAATGTTCCACAAAAGGCTTGCGCAAATCCTCGATATAACACTTGCTGGCACCTGTCTTGATCGCTTTTTCTTCCAGCCCATCCAATTCCTCGCCCTGACCAACATCTGCGGCAAAGGCAATCACTTCACAATCGTAATTTTCTTTCAACCAGGGGATAATGACTGATGTATCCAGACCGCCTGAATACGCCAGTACCACCTTACTTATGTTACTCATCTTATATCCTCTTTGATTTGTAAACAGTTATGTGAATTCTCGATTTGCGGGTAGATTATTTGTTTGATTAAATTACACATCAGGAGAGATATATTCAAGGGAAAATAAAAAAAAGCGCGACCGGCAAAGGATCGCGCTTTTTCAGAGGGTCAATTGCAGATTCAACACAAAAGGCCAACACCACTTCCCAAAACCTGCAACTGCTTTAATGACATACAAAGTTCATGCCATTTTTTGTCAACGATAAAAAGCAAAGCTGACAGCAAGTATATATATAAAAATCAATCGGTTATTAACTTGTCACAAAAATATCACATTCATTATCATCTATAACATTTTTGTAATTGAATGGCGAATTTGTAAGTAGAAATTGTATCCGGATCACAATGAGACGTCTGGAGTGATCCGATAAAAGAGTCCAAAGGCTCAAAACTCCTTTATATTTATAAAAAAGTTTTGTATATTTAGCCGTGCAATAATCAAGAGTGAGGATATTATGAAAAATCTCGACACCTACCCGATTGATGAATTATGTATCAATACGATCCGCGCGCTTTCGATGGATGCCGTTGAAAAAGCCAATTCCGGGCACCCTGGCACCCCAATGGCCCTGGCGCCGGTAGCTTATCTTTTGTATAAAAAAATTTTAAAACACAATCCCAAAAATCCAACCTGGCCTGACCGCGATCGCTTTATCTTATCCGCAGGGCATGCTTCAATGCTTTTGTATTCGGTTTTGCATCTCTGCGGTTATGATATTTCGCTCGAGGATCTGAAATCATTTCGCCAATGGGGCAGCAAAACACCGGGTCATCCGGAGGTGAATTTTGACCTCGGCATCGAGACAACGACCGGCCCGCTGGGACAGGGGTTTATGAACGCTGTGGGTATGGCTATAGCAGAAGCGCATATGGCTTCAATATACAATACATCAAATCATAAAATTGTCGATCATTATTTCTATAGCATCTGTAGCGATGGTGATCTTATGGAGGGTGCCTCACACGAGGCAGCCGCAATTGCCGGTCATCTGGGCCTGAATAAAATGATCGCTATCTATGATGACAATCATATTACCATTGAAGGCAAAACAGAGCTCGCCTATTCCGATGATGTGCGCAAACGCTTTGAGGGGTATCACTGGCATGTTCAGGATCTCGGTGACGCCGGCAACGATATCGAGGCCATTGAAAACGCCATAAAAGCCGCTCAGGATGAACGGGAAAGACCTTCACTCATCATCCTGCGAACACACATAGCCTATGGCGCCCCGAATCTGCAGGATTCACCATCGGCTCATGGCGCCCCGCTGGGCGAAGAAGAAATAAAAGCCGTTAAAAAAGCCTTTGACCTGCCAGAGGATAAAACGTTTTTTATTCATCCCCGCGTTTATGAACATATGCAAAGCGTAACAGAAAATGGGGAAAAAGCGGAAATAACCTGGAAAGAAGAATTCAAGCAATATCAAAACGAACATCCCAAAGAGGCAGCACAGTTTAGTGCCGCTTTGAAACTGGAATTACCGGATAACTGGCAAAAAAACATTCCTTCTTTTCAAAGCAACGACGGCCCGATAGCAACTCGCAACGCCGGCGGCATGGCCCTTAATGCCATCGCTGATGCTGTGCCGTTTCTGATCGGCGGCAGCGCCGACCTTAATCCGTCGACGAAAACATTTATCAAAAACAGCGACTATTTTGCCAAAAACGCTTATCAATACCGTAATATCGCCTATGGCGTAAGAGAATTGGGTATGTGCGGTATTTCGAACGGAATCGCCCTGCACGGTGGTTTGCTGCCATTTGCCAGCACATTTTTTATTTTCTCAGACTATGCCAGGCCGTCAATGCGTCTGGCAGCACTGATGAAGTTGCCGGTTATTTATGTAATGACCCATGACTCTATCGGCGTCGGCGAAGATGGGCCCACCCATCAACCCGTAGAACACCTTCCGGCCTTTCGCGCCATGCCGAATATGACGATTATTCGTCCGGCCGATGCCAATGAAACCGCGGAAGCCTGGCAAGCCGCTCTGCGCAATAAAACCGGACCAACGATACTGGTATTGACGCGGCAAAAGCTGCCTGTTATCGACAGAAAAAAGTGCGCTGACAACAAAAACGTCTCTAAAGGAGCATATGTCCTGGCTGCAGAAAAAGGCAACAAACCACAGCTGATTTTGATCGGTTCAGGATCAGAAGTAGAACCGTGTCTGCAAGCCCGTGAAGATCTGCAGAAACAGAATGTCGACGCACGTGTCATCAGCATGCCGAGCTGGGAACTATTTCGCAAACAAACGGATAAATATAGAGAAAGCATATTGCCTTCAGACTGTAAAGCCCGCATCGCAGTGGAAGCACATACCCATCTTGGATGGCATGAATGGGTAGGTGAAAAAGGCATTATTTTGTCGGTTAATACCTTTGGTGCCAGCGCGCCCTATCAAACAACATTCGAACAGTATGGCTTTACAGCTAAAAATATCGTGGATAAAGCAATAACGTTGGTCAAGTCATGAAAAGGATATTGCTGGTAAGACATGGAGTAGCGGAACCGAGAAACAACCAGAAAAAAGACATAAATCGCAGCCTGACACTTGAGGGCAAAATTTATATCGGTAAAATCGCATCGCTCCTGATTGATAAATCTCTAAAGCCGGATCTCATCCTGACGAGTCCGGCTCTGAGATGCAAAGAAACTGCAGAAATATTGCATAAAGTCTTTGGCCCGGAGACAGGCATTCAGGAACATTGTCAAATCTACGAAGGACAGGAAAAAAATCTGTTCGCCTTACTAAAAGAGCTTCCTGAATCTGCTGATTGTGTTATGGTGGTTGGCCATAATCCCACATTGAGCGAACTTGCAATGCATTTGGATAAAAACGTAAAAAAAACGATGCCAAAGGGCAGTGTTCTTTTCTTCGATATCGATATAGAAAAATGGGAAAATATTAATGAGAAAAACGCATCCATCAAATACTATGTTTATCCTGCCAGAAAAAAATCTCAAAAATATCAAAAATTGCTAAAATCTGTAGAAGGCGTACTTTTCGAACACCTTTCCGGCAATCTGGATATCAAAGATGAAAAAGAAATCAAGGCTTTGCAAAAACCGATCAAAAAGTACAGCCGCAAACTTTTACAAAATCTGGAAAAGTATCTACAGGTGCTATTTTTCCTCATTCATTAATCCTGAGCAGCGATTCACGTTTTCGCAGCCGCCTTGTTTCTGTTTGAATCCACACTCAGAGTACATAGGTAAACATCGATTTTCTCTTTTTAGCTTACAGTTTAGCGGGCCATTCGGCTGGTTAAATCATAGACAACGATCTGATTCTTGAATGGCACTGGTGTAACACAATATTTTGAAAGGTGTGGCACAAAGGAAACAAACCACCCCTGAATACATAAATATAAGTCATTATTTTTCAATAACTTTCATTAAAATCTACTTTGGCACAATAGTTGAAAGGTATTAATAACAAATCAAACATGAAGATGCAAATCAGAGAGGAGTTACAGGATGAGAAAGCTTATTCCGGTCATTTTATTCATAGCGGTATTGTTTTTATCGACACAAACCACCATTATCGGGCAGGAAAAAAAGCTCGATTTCACCGCAGCAGAAGCAGAAAGCATGATGTTTCTGTTCAATCAAACTCAGATAAAGGGAAGCGACGTTGAAGTACTGGCCCCCTTGGCGAAAAAGCTCAAGGCGGCCCTGGAAAAAGCTCAGGCAGCCGAAGATAAATCAGAAATCATCCCTCTTGAGCTAAGCTTGCAGGAATTGCAGATTTGTTTGAACGTCATCAATAATGCCACGTTTGAGGCAAGATTTGCAGAACTCGTATTAAGCATGAAAAATAAAATTAAAACGCATCTGCCACCCGAGATGATGCAGGCACCAGCACAGCCTACGGTTAATGAGTAAAGACCATTAAAAAGAGGTAAAAGCATGAAAAAATCATTCCTGCCATTCATGGTAATCATTTTTCTGGCATTTTTGAGCAACAACGGCTTTGGCAATGATCTCAAATTTGATCCGGTCGAAACCGAAAGTATGTTATATCTGTTCAACCAAACAAAAATCAAGGGCTCTGAAGTTGAGATGTTTGCCCCGCTGCAGTTAAAATTGAAAGGCGCATTCGATAAAACTCGCAACTTGGCGCAAGACTCGACAACCGTCTCCATAGAATTGTCAACACAGGAGCTTGATATCTGTTTGCAAATTCTCAACAATGCCAATGTCGAAGCGAAATATCTCGACCTTATACTGAATATGAAGAATAAAATTAAAGATCAATTATAAAACCCTTTTCCCCATCCCTATCCAAATTCATCATTAACCCTTCAACTCTAAAAAAGGCGGTCTCCACCGCCTTTTATTTATCTCTCTGTTTCCACTCCTGCAAACCAGGCTGTGAAGAAATTTAGGGATAGTGTTGTATTTGACGAACATTTTTCTATATTATATCTTCAGCAACATACACAACCAGAGTCGGAAATGATAAAGAAAACGTCTTTATTGCCATCTTTGATTTTATTTTCAGTTTTTGCCGGCATTGCTGCCGGAGGCGTATTGGGCGAAAGGGCGACCCTGTTTGCGCCGTTGGGAACCCTGTTTCTGCAGCTCATAAAAATGCTGGTCATCCCTCTGGTTGCATTTTCCATCATAACCGGTGCTGCCTCGGCCGGCAATGCCAAATCTGCGGGCAAGCTTGGGCTCTATACATTTGCTTTTTATATCTGTACCACTGCTCTGGCGGTAACGATTGGGCTGATTTTCGGCAATCTCTTTCAGCCTGGTATCGGTCTGGATATGGGGAAAATTACCGCCCTACTCTCTTCGGATTTTGCCGAAAAGGGTACGACCGCAGGATTCTGGGAGATGGTGCTCCATATTGTGCCGGAGAATCCCATAGAGGCTTTAGCCGAAGGCGATATTTTACAAATTTTATTCTTCAGTCTCTTTCTCGGGTTCGCCATCGCCTCGCGGGGAAAAGATAAAAAAGATCAGGTGCTTTGCATTTTCCATAGCATCACAGAAGCATTGATTTGGATGATCGGCAAGGTCATGTGGACTGCTCCTCTCGGTGTGTTCGGCTTGATGGCTGATGCTGTCGGCAGTTTTGGATTTGAAATTCTCGCTCTTGTGCTCAAACTCTTTTTGGTCTATATCGCAGCATTGCTGATACAGACCTTTGTGGTTTATCCGGCTGCGGTACAATGGCTATCCTCAAAGTCTTTCTGTACCTATATCAAAAAAATTGGATCATCCGGTTAATTGAATAAAAAC
>CAZSOP010000052.1:5698-13710 GCA_964608385.1 uncultured Cytophagia bacterium | reverse complement strand
GCCCTTGCTCTGACTGCGTATGAATTGTCCTGGGCCGACGCCGGTGCCGCCACCGGTAGTCTGGCCGGAAATCTGGCTCTGGAACCAATTCATGAGCGCGGCACAGAAGAACAAAAACGAACCTATATGGGCGGTGCGGTACCGCCTCGGCCGGGCGATGATCGCATTCAGTATCGCGGTGCGTTTGGGCTGACAGAACCCCTCCCCTATGTCGGTGTTGAAACCGGTATGCTCGGCGGCAAGGTACGCATTGCCGATTGGCCTGCTGATGCGGAACCCGTTCTGCAGGTTGAAAAACGCGGGCGCTTTATCACCAATATGGATTTTGCCAATTTTGTCTGCGTCGCTGTCGAAAGCGATGATGACCGTATCAAGGGCAGCTGTATGATTATCCTGAAGGAAACCGATCCCGGTACGTTTGATCGAGGTGCCCCCACCCTTAAGCTGGTACACCAGCTCTCCTCTACCCGCGATCCGGTATTTAATATGAAGGTTCCCGCCAACCGCATTATCGGCGGTTATACCGTTAAGGATGGTGTCATTCTTCCCAATTTCAGCCATGCGGAGATTATCGATCCGGTTTTCAAACATACCCGGGTTACGGTCGGCTTGATGACGGCAGCCAAATTGGTTTCTGCCGTTGAGCCCGTCATTCGATATCAGCGCGGTCGCTTTCGCGGCGGTAGTCTCGAACCCGAATCGCCCCGCTACAAACTGGGAATACAGCAAAAAGAAGATGCATTACACCGAACCGCAGCTGTCTGGGCTATGGGAGAAGCGGCTTCTTCACTCGGGTTTGCTGCTGCCAGACTTTTCGATGAGCTCGATCCGATGGAAAAAGAAAAAGAAAAACACTTCCGGGAACAAGGCATCAATAAAGGGCGTGCTGAATTTAAGGCCCTGATGAAGATCCAAAAAGATGCTGTCGAGCATCTCGAAAATGACGGTGACACCTCCTCCGACGAACCGATGATTCAATACGTCATCACCGATTCGTTGGCCAATGTGCTCTGTCCGGCCACCAAATTGTGGAATACCGGTGAAGGCGCAACAGCGATGCGCGAGGCGGTTTCTCTGATGGGAGGTTATGGTATTACAGAAGATTGCCCCGGTTTTCTCGGACAGAAATGGATGGATTCACAGCTCGAGGCCACTTATGAAGGGCCTGAAGCGGTACAAAGGCGTCAGCTCTCCATTACCATGACCAACAAAGTCTTTTTAAGCCAATTCGGCAACTGGATGAAGCGTCTCGAAACCCTGTCCTTAACCCATGATGATATGGGTATGAGCGCGCTGGTCAGTGGAATGAGAATCTGGCTTGAAACACTCGATTATCTGCAAACACACCGTGATGAAAACAATACAAAACTGTACAGCAGCTCCCGCCAGGGCGTTACCTTTGCAATGGCCGATGCCCTTTGCTGGTTGCTGGCTTCCTATTATCAAATGGATGATGTGCTGGAATTAATGCAAAACGGTCCTGAACATGCCGCTGTGGCCCCCAATCTGGAGGGTTATGTCGCTTTTTTCAAGGACCTTTGCTTTATTCAGGCTTCCCGGGCTGCGCATGAGGTGGCAAAAATTTGTTCAGAACTCTATTACGGCAGTGCCTCCACCCTGCCCGAATCAGGCGATATCCTGACCCCCTTGTTGCAGCAACTCAACGCCAATATTGCCGGTGTGCATCTGGCCAGGGACCGCGCTGCTGAAGCGCTGACAACGGTCATGATTCCGGAAGCCCTGGATTATCCTCAATAAATCGGGATTTATAAGTGATATACAGCCTTTTGCCCGACCAACAGCAAAAAGCAGAATAGTGTAAAGCGAGTATTTGAATCATGTCAAATATTGAACGACAATCCATGAAAGTGGATATTGTATGTGTCGGTTTTGGACCGGCAACAGCGGGATTCCTGTCCGAAATCAGCAAAAACCTGACCCACAACGACGGCTCGGTCAAACTGCCGAGTCGTGCCATGCCCGGCATGCCGTTGCAGATCATCTGCTATGAACGATCGGATGATATCGGCTTTGGCGTTTCCGGTGTGGTTTCAAAAGCGCATTCAATCCGGCAATCCTATCCGGACCTCAATGCGGCTGAAATTCCGTTAACCGTCGACGTTAAGAAAGAAAAGCTGGTCTATCTGCTCGATCCGCATGGCGCCGACACACGGTCTGCAGGATTAAAAATCGTCGACAAAATACTCAAACTCGGTAAATGGCTGCCCTGGTACAAAAACGAGGCGCTGGAGCTGCCCTATATACCCTCGTTTTTGCAAAAACATGACGGCTTGATTTTTTCTATCGGCCAATTCAACCAGTGGGCGGCATCGCGGGTTTTGGGTAGCGGCATGGTGCAATTGTGGCCCGGTATGCCGGTCGATAAAGCCCTTTTTTTTGAGGACAAAATGATCGGTGTGCAAATGGTGGATCAGGGCACCGACAAACAAGGAGAACCAGCCGACGGCTATATGCCCGGCATGCAGATCGAAGCAGACCTTACTGTTTTAGGCGATGGGCCGGTCGGCAATATCAGCAGACAACTGGATGAAAAATTTGGACTGCCGGACGATCACCAGCAAAAAGACTGGGCCGTTGGCATGAAAATGGTCATCGAACTGCCCGCTCATACGAAGCTAAAAGCCGGGACCGTTTTCCATACTTTTGGCTATCCGGAGCCCGAGATATTCGGTTTCCTCTATGTTCATCCGGAAAATATCGCTTCAGTGGGTATTTTTGTGCCTTCCTGGTATGAAAATCCGATTCGCACTGCCTACCGGTACCTGCAGCATTATATCAAACATCCCTACTTTTGGGATGATATCAAGGGGGGCAAACTCAAATCATGGGGCGCGAAATCGATACAGGAATCCGGTAAACGGGGTGAACCTTACCTCGCAGGCAACGGATGGGCCCGTATTGGAGAAGGATCGGCGAGTACCAACATACTGACAAACTCCGGTGTGGACGAAGCCTGGGAAACCGGAGTATTATTGGCACAAGCGGTCGAAAAACTGGCTGCCGCGAACCAGCCCTTTACGCAGGAAAACCTGGAAAAGACCTACATCGACATGCGCCGTAAAAGCCATATCGAAGAAGAAGCTGAACAGGCCAAACACGCCCGCGACGGCTTTCATCGCGGCTTTCTTCGCGGCTTGCTCGGCATGGGATTAACCGGATTGAGTAAAGGAAAGCTGAATTTAAAAACACAGCCGAAATCGACGCATCAAATCCTCAAAAATCCGGAAGAGTATTTCAAAGGCAGGATATCAAAGAAGAGAATCGCAGAGCTTAAGCTACAGGCTCGCAGCAACGACCTGGCTCTGAATGATTTGTTGATGAAAGAGCTGGGATGGCCGGAGATCAAATACGACGGTGAACTGTTCATGTCGCATCAGGATGCACTGCTGGTCGGCGGCAAAGTTCAGGCACCCAACGGTTACCGCGACCACGTTGTGTTTCTTCACCCTCACCTGTGCAAAGAATGCGATAACAAGATTTGTATAGAAATGTGCTCGGGCCAGGCGATTACACCCGGGAAAGACGGTGTTCCCAATTTTGACAATGATCGCTGTATTCATTGCGGCGCCTGTATGTGGAACTGTGTCAAGCCTATAGAAAGTAAAGTAGATAAAACCAACATTGATTTTCAGGCCGGCGCCGGAGGCTTGCACTCGGCTGAAAACTAGATTTACGCTTATAACCGTGGAGTAAAATAATGCCAAATCTAAATGTCGTGGTCTGTGCCGGTATCGTGCCGGACCCTTTACAAACTCTTGATCCTGTGCAAACAGGAGAAAAACCGGGGTTGCGCAATGAAATGATGCTCCCCCATGTCCTCGACCCCTGGGCCGGTCACGCCCTTTATGAAGCAGCCGCACTGGTCAAAGAAACAGGGGGAAAATTATATGTGGTCAGTATCGGCCAAAAAGCAAAGTTGCAGCAGGTCATGATGACGATTGCGCAAAAAGTGCCGTTTCAGCTCATCGCCACAGATGCTGCGGTAGGGGGATTTTCTGATTCAAAGCAAGTTGCTGTACAGCTCGCAGAGCTGGTTAAACAGATCGATGGACTCGATTTATCAAATACGTTGATTTTCGGCGGCTGGGAATCTGCCTCCAGAGGGGCCGGGACAACCATGCAAATGGTCGGTGAAATCCTTGGTGTTACGGATCAGTTCCAGGGGGTTGACAAAATCAGCCTGAACGATGATGGTTCTTTTGAAGTGCTGGAACGCATTGAAGGGGGTAAACATCTGCATTCCAGTTGCAGCGGCGCACCGGCTGTGCTGGGCTGGGCGACCGGTTATCTGCCGGAACCGCCGAACAATCCCCAAGTCGGTATGACCAATATGCGAACCATTATGCCGGCCCTGCAACAGGCAAAACCCGTTGATCTCGAAAACCCGGCATTGACATTCACTGCTGTCGAACTGCCTAAACAAAAACGGGATACGAAAATCGTCAAGGATACATCTGCAGATGAAATTGCACAGGAAATCGTTAATTGGATCAAAAGCAAATAGGAAAATATGATGAGCAAAATTCTAGTCGTTACACCGGTTGAATCAGATGGCGCTCTGCCCCGGGCAGCCGGAGAGGCTCTGGGAGCCGCTATAAGCCTGAAAGAGATGCTCGATGCAGAATTATGTATAGGCGTATGGGGCAAGGATGTGGATATGGCGATCGAAAATCTGGGAACGGATGCCATCTCCAGCGGTTTTAAGGTGAAAGGAGAAGCGTTCACCGTTTCCCGTTATGCCGGCGATGCAGCCGCCTGTGAAGCAATCTGTCGTCAGGCTGAAGCCGATATCGTCATCGCTCCCGATTCTGTGCGCACGAACCGGATACTCGCAGGTGTCGCCTTTCGTCTCGATGGCGTTAGCGATACACATGTAACCGCATTCAAGACAGAAAATGGAGATTTTGTGGTGAACCGCTGGCATTATCGTCAGCGCATTCTGGCCCATATCAAACGCAGCCAAAGACCATGGTTTATATCGATTGAATCCGGTGTTTTCCCCCCGCCACAGGGCGGCAGTAAAGCACCGCCAACAGAAGCTCTCTCTGTCGATGTCAATGACGCCTTTACCCGCACCGCAGTCAAAGGTATCGAAGTCCCTGCCGGCGATGAACAAACTATACGCCCGGATGCCGAACTCTTATTTGTCGCCGGAGCTGGCTGGACAAAAAAACAGCCTGATGGTGAGGTCAAAGCCGATCAGGCAGCTGATATTATACTCGGATTTTTAAAGGAGAGCAAGTCTTCTCTCGGTAGTACAAAATCGCTGGTGGATTTGAGTAGCGAAGGTGCGGCGGTTCTGCCGTTTATGACCCAGCTTAATCAGGTGGGTCAAACCGGTTCGACGCCGCGACATGACAAGGGCCTGGCCACCTGTTGTCATGGTGAAGAGCCTCATGTGGTAGGTTGGCGTTTTGTCAATGAACGCCGAGCGGTCAATCTCGATCCCAATTGCGGTTGGGCGCATGGCAAAGCCGATGTGCTCTATGTCGCCGACGCCTTTAAAGTCATGAAAAAGGTGAACGAGCTGCTGAATGCGTGATCGATTTGTCATTTTTGCACCGCAGGCGGCTCCTGCCCCTGCGGTACGCGATCTGTTCTACGGCATCGTATGTTTGATTGAATTGTAACAAATGCGGGTGTGCTCGAGGATACATCCTCGCAACCGAAAACATCCCTAAAGGGATTCCTGCCCAAGATTCACCGGTTGGCTACAAACAGGTCGTCCCTAACAGGACTCGGATTCCGAATAGCGGGGCGAGCAGTTGTCGATTCGATACTCTTTTAGGATTTCTAGACAACCGATCGGTCTATTGCTTCCGACTCTATTTTTGCATCGCAGTCAAATACTACCCCTGCAGCGTTTTAAATGAAATCAAAATTTATTTCAAAACAGCGATTTTCCCGATTGCTTTGTCGCCGCTTTCCGGTTCGATGACATAAAAATAGACGCCGTTGGCGACAACGTCGCCCTGATCATTGAGGCCGTTCCAGGACAAGTCTATCTGTTGACCTCCCATCTGAAACTGATTGTCCATAAGCGTGGTGACCAAATCACTGGCAGAATCATAGAGCTTTACAGTGATATTACCGGACGCACTCGGTTCAAAATGAATTGTTCCCATCCCCTGGGCAAAGTTGATCGGATTGGGATAAAAATAATGGTTGCTGATTTGAGTGCCACCTCCTGTGGCCATAACGCCGGTCGTTACCGGAATGGCCCGGGTTTGGCTTGAACTCTGTACCGTGATCGATCCTTCAAAGAGTCCGGAGGTGGTAAAATCTATCGTGCTCTGAGATGGTGCGGTAAAATAACCGGTAATGTTTTGCGACCCTCCTGCCGGTATGGCCACAATGGAATTCGGTACGAATTGAAAAGCAGACGATGGAATGGTATTGCCGAACTGATCGACCATTTCGGTCGCAAACACATCAACACTCAGCAAATCGGTGGAATCACCGGTTTCGTAAACGATGAGGTTAAAGGTATAGGTGCTGTCGTTCATCGGATTGGCGATCTGAACCCTCTCCGGTTCTATCGCCATTTGCGCGAAAATAAAGGGTTTTGGCGCATACACCGTCAAACCACCAATGGCGTTTATTGTTGCCGAGGTTCCAAATACCTGCTTGCCCTTAACAATTCCGGAAAAGTGTATGGAGCTGACCGGGTTGGGATTATCGCCCTGATAGGCTTCGAGATAGAGGTCATAGGCGAGGTCGTTTACGCTGCCGTTACGAAGTTCGATTGAAAACGCAGAAGCGGAGAGCAGATCGATTTGAAAATGATTATCGGTGACCCAGGATGAAAGCGGAATATCAGTCATAAAGCTGCCGCTGTTATCCGGACCGGCAAAGCGGCCCTCGGTATCATACAACTTTAAATAAAGTCCGTTAAGCGCATTCGCCGGCGATGTATAGGGACTGCCATCCACAGAGCTGGGAATCAGACGGATAACAAAGCGAGAATCTTCGGGAACCGTACCGGTCTGCATCGATAACACAGCCATAGCCGTACTGCCATGGTCACCGAGGTGGGAAGACGCAATATTATATCCGTCCGGAGCCGTCCAGCCGGTTGTCCAGTAATAATTTCGCATTTCATCCTGGCGATGCTGGATTTTGATTTTATTATAGAGAAGAGTATACCAGTCTTCGCCGATAAATTTACTTTTACCCCCCAACGCCATCGCTTTGGCAAATTCATAAACATAATAGTAATAACCACCGCCGGAATAGACATAGTTATCGAGCCAGTCCGGGCATATCACATCGGTCAGATTGCCGCCATCACCGATATAGTTGTACATGCTGTCCGCAAGCTCGATGGTGTTTTTGACACCATAATTGTTGGCCAGGATCAATCCCCAGATGGCGGCCAGCGTGTTGCCCCGTTCTCTCGTACCGCCCCGGTAATAACCGATCCAGGCTTTATCCGCTTCCGTCCGGCGCCAGGTCTGAATGTAATTGAATATCTTTTGCCAGATATTTTTTTGCGTATACTCCATTGCATTGAGGGCGAGATAGGCCCACTGGTTGGCAGACATGTCTCCGTTATCTTCACTGATATAGCCACGGTCGTAACGCCAGCTAACGCATTCTCGACGTCGGTTCTGATCGGATCGGATAAACCGCTCTTTAAAGCCGATTTCAAAGCAACTATGGCCATAGCGGATTCATAACCGGCTGAATAATTATAGATGGCACTGGTGTGATACCCTTCTGTGGTTTGTGTTTCCAGAAGATAACGTATAGCTCGCCCAATCGTCGGGCCGAAGCCGGTACTTTCAATCGTATATCCCTGTGCCAGGAAGGACTGAAGCGCCAGAGCGGTAATACCGGCATTTGGGTTGCCGGAGTAATTCCAGGAACCGAGCTCATCCACAGTGGTGCCGGAGCTTTTCCTCAAAGCAGGGCGTTCACTCCCCCCCATTTCCTCCTGAATAACGGCAGATCGGAAGAGCGTCGTGTAGGGAAAGAGTGTAGATCTCGGT
>CAZSOP010000052.1:0-5688 GCA_964608385.1 uncultured Cytophagia bacterium | reverse complement strand
GGTTTGTGATATTTTGTTCCGCTTTCAACCAAGCCAAGCCTTTTTCAACGAGCAAATCCTCCGTATAAAGAATGGCATTCGCCTCGCTGTCGGAAAGCGACTGGTTGTTATAAGCCGCTGTAACGCTAACGGAATAAAAACCTGGTTGCGCAACAGAAGGTGGCTGAATGGATAGATAGTAATGGTCGAACATCTCCTGGAGAATGAGAACGGTTGCCTGATTTACACCAATAGCGACCTGAAAATTTTCTTTTTGCAGTCCTGATATAAACTGACCGTCATTGCTGTTTACAGCCACTTTGATTTGCAGGGTATCGGACAATAGATCAGAAAACAGATTAACAATATGCTTGGATTCAGTTGGATAGACGAGATCGATAATAAAGGCATCCTGCTGAATCGCTGACATTGCCGTTTCCGATTTTTGTACACTCTGGGACTGCAAGAGGCTCGGTATCAATAGGATTGTAATCAGCATCAAAAAGATGTAAAATGAGAAAACCGGAATTCCCCTTTTCATATTTTCTCCTTCCCTGGCTTTTTTGTCCTCATCGTTGATCCGGTAGTAATGATGAGGTATTAAACGGCTCTAAAATCTGTTCGAGTTAACACGACATAGGCTGTTACCAAAATTGGATTGTTCTCCCACCAGCGGCCGTTTGAATTGACCCAGCTGCCATCAGCGTTCTGAATTTGGAGCAATTGATCGGCCAGTTCATGGCGCCAGTAATGATTTTTTTGCTTTGCCGTGGTAATCACATCTATGTCGGCCACGCTTAGAGCTTTAGCCATGGTGTGATAATAGTAATATAATCCCTGCATTGCCATACCGGGGTTTTCTTTGACGCTATAATGTTTTTTCAGCCATTCCAGTGCCGCTTCTACCCTGGGATCCGATAAGGATACGGAGGCATGGATAAAACTCTTCAATCCGGCATACGTCATGCTGCCGTAGGAATGCGTTTCACCCGCTTTGCTTGTACCAGGACTGTACATGAATCCGCCATCATCGACACTATAGGATTGATCGTTATAGGCTTTGAGGTTCTGGCATCTCTGTAAAAATTGAATGGCGCGGTCAAAAAAGAGTGTCCGTTTTTCTTCAAACTTTTTTCCGCAAGATTTAGATGCAACGTATCATTCGAGGCCTGCTCTTCTCCCGCCACAGCTTCCAGAGCCCATTGTAAATTGGACAGATTGCAGGGCTTGTCATCTTTGCCGTAACTGACGCCGCCATAGTTGATGCTGTCGGGCGGCACGCCGTTGTCTTCCGATTTCTGCATACTCATAATAAAAGACTGGGCATTTCTAATGATTGGATCGTAGAGCAAATTGTCGGCATCCTTGAAAGCCATAATGCAGATAGAGGTGCTATAGGTCTGCATATCATCATTATAGATACCGCCATTATCGTGAATACAGGATTTCAGAAAATCGAATCCCCCGGCGATAATGGAGTCCTGTTCTGAAATCGCCGGATGCGCCCGTAAAAAAGAAGATAATACCAAACCGGTAATCGCCGTATGCTGTTGCCAGCTGCCGTTTTCTTCCTGTTGATCGTGCAGATACTCCAGCCCGCGAATAATGGCATGTTCGATTTCTTTTTGCATGGAAAGATCGATACGCTGCTGTGCTGCAGCAAGCGATGAAAAAATGAAGATGAAAATATAAAGTCGATGCATCATGGCTGCGGCTTCTCCTTGTTTAGAGGGTGAATAAAAATCCGTGCTGTTGTTCCTTTCGGTGGGACAGTTGTTTCATTAACTCGGTAAACCGTATCATCATGGCGTGTTTCAAGTCCATTTGCCAGTATACAGGAGAGATTATAGGTGGCGATCAACGTCTGTTCGAATTCGGCGGCGAGCTCGCCGGTGGGGTATATCGGTGATCCGACAAATATCCAGGGAATATCGGGAACCGGTTGGTCGAGTTGCTGATTCCAAAGCAGTTCTCCGGCGCCAAAATGTTTTCCATTTAATTCGATCTCAATGGAAAAGCTATCAAGAGCCACCTTTTGACCGCCTGGATTATGAAGCGGAATATATCCCATGATCATCAGTGCCGTCTGCAGTACCAAAGGCCGAACCGCAGTAACCAGCAGACTTTCGTGTACTTTGCCTTTTGGGGTACAAAGCAAAACTTCAATCAACCCCTTTGACATGTTGATTTCTGCCGGGATTTCGATGACCTGCTGGTCCGCATCCAGAATCAGTTGCTCGATACGATAGCGATTTTTATCGATTTTTTCGACAATCGCCTGATCGTCTTCCAGGGAAAATAACAGTTGAGCACTAATCAAAATACATAAACAATAAAGGGTAATGCGCATTTTTTTCCTCTTATGCTGCCTTTGGTAGACCAATCGCTGCAAAACGCAAACATCTGTGTTCCATTTGTTTCTTTTCTAAATGTTGAGCTTCATCTGTGCCGGAGTGCCCGGGGTACAGGTGAAGCGTTTGTGTCGGCTTGCTGCCGTGGTTGCATTTAATAACAGAGCCGACACCGGCCGGTGCTACATTTAACGCTCGGTACACCATCGAAGCGCGAACGCGTTTGGTAATCCAAAAACGACCTTCTAGTTGGCCGGACGGACCAGGTCTCCGACCTGTATCTGCACACCTTCATTCACACTCTGCAATTCGATGGCGGTAACACGCGTTTTGACCCGAATGGCGCGTCCCTGGCCGATAAAGGCGAGTTGCCCATTGCGCATTTTTGGAAAGATATGAAGCGTCTGGTTTTGATAGATACCCGAATTGCTGCCAATATCAATATAAGCAAAGTCTCGTAGTAAAGCTCTGATTTTTCCCTGTATAACCGGTTTTGCCTCGATTCGTGCAGTTTTTTTCTCTTGTGGTGCCAGCGTCAGACATGAAGAGAACTGGTGGTGTACGGCGTCGATCTGATCGTCAAAGAGCGCATAAGAAAAGTCAAAATGTTGTGAATTGGAACGGCTCAGGGGTAACTGTAAAGAAAAACCAGCAGTAAAAGAGTTATGATTGAAACCGAGCCGGAAACCGAGCTGTTTTAAAAAAAAAGTACTCTGCACCGAGATGAACCCGGGTGCTCTGTTTTTCCTTTTTTTCGATATCCAGAGCAACCACCAACGGCATGGTTGACGGCATAAGGGCAATACCCGCCCGGACCGTTGCCGGAATGGTTTCTCTGGTGTGGGAATGCGTATCCCATTTGATATGATTGTTTAAGTCGTGATAGCCAAGACCAACGGACAAAAAAGGCACTGGCCTGACGAGCAGACCGATATCGCCGCTGATACCCGTGGCATTGTGCTCAGCCAGATTGTGTGTCAGGTATTTAACATTGCCGCCGATATATATGAAATCAGCGATCGATTTACCGATAGCAATGTAAAAGGCGTTTTCAGAATTGGAAAAGGTTCCGGTTGAGTTGCCGAGAAGGTCGCGGCCATCGATATCATTGATAGAGAGATTGATCCAGCTAAAGCTGATCGTACCCAGTACGCTTCCCGGAAAAGCGGCCCCGACGTAATACTGCTTTCTGGCAAGGCTGGATGTCGAGTAAACGCCCATAAACTGAATCGCTTTTAATTGACCGAGACCGGCCGGGTTCCAGTAAGAGGCGGTAATATCATCCGAAATAGCGGCAAAAGCCCCTCCCATACTCGTCCCGCGCACCCCCGCACCGAGCCGTAGAAACGCCCCGGCATAGCCGCCGTCTCCTTCTTCTGCTCCCAGATTTGAAGACAGTCCGCAACAGATTAAAATAGCCAAGCTCAAAAAAAACAGCTTTTGATTTCATTTCAAGCACCCCGTTTTAATTACCCACCTATTGGTGAGAAATTGAAAGCCATCTATTTCCCGCATGGAAAAACATTCATAATACGTACGGGCATGATGATTAAAATGCAAAAAATATCTTGACATTACAAACATTATTTTCGTTTTTTAAATATATCTGATTTTTTCACAGCAAATGATACGGAATCTTTGGATTGGAGATGAAAAAACAGTTGATTGATATTTTATTTGATGATGACCATTTGCTGATGGTCAATAAACCGGCAGGGTTGACGACCATACCTGAACGCCGGAATGACAACAGTTGTCTGTATGACCTTCTCGAGGCTCACCACCCGCTTTATATCGTTCATCGTCTTGATAAAGAGACAAGCGGGGCAATTATGTTTGCCCGTACTCCCGACGATCATGCTGCTATGAATGAGCAGTTTAGAGAACAAAAGATTGAGAAATTATATTTTGCCCTGGTGAGAAAAGAGTTTCCATGGGAACAGATAACCATACGAGAAAATTTACAACCGGATGCCGATCGCAGACATCGAACCCTTATCCGGGCTGATGGAAAAGTTGCAGTTAGCGACATTGAATTGAATTGCCGTTACCACCGGTTTAGCCTTCTTTGCGTCAGCCCCAAAACCGGCCGTACACACCAGATCAGAGTACACCTCGCTCATGCCGGATTCCCGGTGGCGGTTGATTCTTTATATGGCGATAGCAAAGCCATTTATCTGTCTGAATTTAAAAAAAATTATAAAACCAGCGCTCGCAGCGAGCGACCGCTGATTAACAGGCTTGCCCTTCACGCCTATTCAATTCGCTTTATACACCCGGGTAACGGAAATGAGCTAAAAATAATCGCTCCTTATCCAAAAGATTTCAAAGCCGTTATTAATCAACTGGAGAAATGGAATAAGATTTAGTATATTTGTGTAATAACAGCGCATTAAAATAGAAAGGAAAAAAGCATGCAACCAAACAGGAGAGAATTTTTTAGAAAATCAGTTTTGGGAATTGCTGCCGGAGGAGTCGCCTATTCTGCCGGTTGTGCTCCGGCTGTGGTTCAGAAATCGGGTGGGATCAACCGTCTTAAACTCGGCGTGGCTTCCTATAGCTTTCGGGCCTTTGATCTTGAAAAGACCATTGAAATGACCAATAGGCTTGGTGTCGGATTTCTGGCCTTGAAAAGCATGCATATGCCTCTGGATGCGACTGAAGAAGGGGTCAAATCCAGCGCAGCACAGGTTCGCGCGTCCGGATTGAATCTTTATGGCGCCGGTGTCATTTATATGAAAAGTGAACAAGAGGTCGAAAAGGCATTTCAATATGCCACATGGGCCGAACTCGATACCATCGTCGGCGTGCCGGCGCATGAACTATTGCCTCTGGTTGAAAGCAAAGTCAGGGATTACGACATCAAGGTCGCGATCCACAATCACGGGCCTGGTGATGACCTCTATCCAACACCCGAATCGGTCATAGACAAAATCGTCGGCCTGGATGAACGCATCGGTCTTTGCATCGATATCGGCCACACACTGCGCAGTGGTGTCTCTCCGGCGGAATCGATAAAATTGTATGCCGATCGTCTGCACGACGTCCATATCAAAGATGTCGATCAGGCTACAAAAGAGGGCAAAACCGTTGAAATCGGTCGCGGCGTGATCGATATCGTCGCCGTTTTACAGGCTCTTTTAACCATTCAGTATGAAGGTGTGGCTTCTCTTGAATATGAAAAGGATAAAGAGGATCCCCTAGCCGGAGCCGCGGAATCAATCGGTTTTGTAAAGGGCTTGTTAACCGTTATTTAACGGAGGATCGAATGCGTTTATTATTGATTGTTATATGCTTATCTGTTTTTATGCTCATGTGTGCACAAAAAAAAGATGTTACCGGCGGCGTGGACAACGTT
>CAZSOP010000051.1:0-13759 GCA_964608385.1 uncultured Cytophagia bacterium | reverse complement strand
ATCGATAAGCGCGGATGCAGCCTTGCGCAATTCAAATTGTTCAAGAAAATCGCCTATGGTTGTGGGCGCTTTCTTCAAAAGAGATAACATTGCCCGATCAAGATCATCGAGGTCATACACGTTTGGTACCTGTCCATCAAACCGTTGATGAGCAAAGCTCAATGTCCGGTTGATAAAGTTTCCCAGGATATCCGCCAGCTCGCCATTATTGCGCAATTGGAATTCTTTCCAGGTAAAATCCGTGTCCTTGGTTTCGGGAGCGTTGATGGCGAGAAAATAGCGCAACGGATCAGCGGGAAATTTTTTCAGATAATCTTCAAGCCATACCGCATAGTTGCGGCTGGTACTTAATTTATTGCCTTCCAAATTTAAAAACTCGTTTGCCGGAACGTTGTCCGGCAAAATATAATCCTCGTGAGCCATCAACATGGCCGGAAACATAATACAATGAAAGACAATATTATCCTTGCCGATAAAATGTACCAGTTTTGTTTCCTTGTCCTGCCAATAGCGTTGCCAAAGATCCGGACTCTTTTTTTTCAAAGCCCATTCTTTGGTGGCGGATATATAACCGATGGGAGCATCAAACCAAACATATAATACTTTTCCCCTGGCCGCCTCCAGGGGTACCGGTACCCCCCACGACAAATCACGCGTCACAGCCCGGTCGGATAATCCATCGTTTAACCAGCTCTGTACCTGTCCCCTTACATTGGATTTCCAGTTCTTTTTGCCGGACAACCAGGTCTGTAAGCGATCCTGAAATTCGCCAAGGGATAAAAACCAGTGTAAGGTCTCCCTTTTAACCGGTTTTTCACCACTAATGGTACTGCGCGGATCGATTAATTCGGCAGCCGAAAGTGAAGCGCCACACTTTTCGCACTGGTCTCCGTATGCCTGCGGATATGAACATGCCGGGCAAGTGCCCTTTACATATCGATCCGGCAAAAACATTTTTGCTTTGGGATCATAAAGCTGTTTTTCTTTTTTTTGCTTCAAAATCCCTTTATCGTATAGTGTTTTAAAAAAGTTCTGCGATGTCTGATGATGAATATCCGAACTGGTTCTGCCGAAATAATCGAATGACATACCAAATGCTTCAAAAGCAGCGATATTTTGACTGTGAAACCGGTCTACGATCTCACCGGGGTCTATGCCCTGTTTTTCAGCCGCAATGGTAATCGGCACACCGTGTTCATCCGAGCCACAAATATAAACAACATCCCGATGTTGCAGGCGCTGATAGCGTACATATACATCTGCAGGAAGATAAGCGCCGGCCAGGTGTCCGAGATGTATAGGACCATTTGCATAAGGCAGAGCGCTGGTAACAAGGATCCGTTTATAGTTTTCCATAGTAATTTTCCATTCTGCTTTAATCGTCACTACTTTTTTGATCTTTTTGTTCTTTTGGAGGCCGGGTTTTATTAAACTGTACGAAATGATCCTTTGGAAAAACCTGTTCGCTGTTATCGGAATATCTGACGGTAACGGTTTCTTCAAACACATTGATGCAGGAGACCTGTGCCGCGCCCTTTGGCGTTTGATACCACGCTTCGAGTTCGGGCAAATTCCGCTTTTGGTTCCTGTAGAACTCCCGCTCATACAACAAACAACACAATAATCGCCCGCATAAACCCGACAATTTTTGCGGATTCAAAGGTAAATCCTGTTCCTTGGCACATAACGTGGTGATAGGTTCAAATTCTTTTAAAAACGTCGTACAACACAATTTTCGCCCGCAATGCCCGTATCCGCCGATTCGTTTGGCTTCATCGCGCACACCAATTTGGCGTAGCTCTATACGAACTTTGTATATACCGGCAAGGTCCTTAACCAGCTCGCGAAAATCAACCCGTTTCTCCGCGGTAAAATAAAAAGTGATCTTGTTGCCATCAAATTGATATTCAGTATCGACGAGTTTCATATTCAAATTATGCTCGTCGACTTTGCGCAAGCAGACATTAAAAGCATTGATCTCTTTCTTTGTATTGTCGGTATAGCGCTCCAGGTCATTCGAGGTGGCTTTGCGAAGGATTTTACGGAGCGGTTCTTTTCTGTTTACCTTGCGCTCCAACACCGCTCCGAGCTGGTTGACGACACCAAGATTCTCTCCCTTTTCAGCTTCAACAATAGCATAATCTCCGATTTTAAACGGAAATTGAAGAGGATTTTCATATATATTTTTTCGCTCCCCTTTAAAAACAACTTCTATTAACATATATCATCCTTTACTGATATTATCTTCAAATTCTGCATCAAACACATCTAATACAGGTTTAGCCGACCCACGAGCTTCCTTCTCTGGTGGGTGATAACCGGCTGCAATAGTGTTATCGCTTCATCTCCAAAACCGTCTCCAGCCTGGTCAGGAAACAAACAAGCAATAAGGTCTGATGAACATTCCGGTCTATCAACTGCGTATAATGCTCTATACTTGTAAACGCCCGGTCAAAATCAATGGTTTCAAATGCATGCACAAATCGATGCAAAATATCTTTTCTGTCAACATTGATGAGTTGCTGACTTTGTACCTCTCCCTGATAAAGCAAAAAAGCATCTCTAAACCATATCAAAATCAAGGAAAAGATCTCCTTAATCGCCTGTTTATCATACTTTTTCGTAATCGCTTCCGCCATATCGATCCGGGTTTGAAAATCCTTGACAAATGTACGTAAAAGCGTTATGGCGACCTGCCGTTTTTCTTCAAATTCATCGTCCAGCCATTCAAGAGCCCGAGAGTAACTGCCCTGGCTAAGGCGAGATAAAAGCCTGGCCCGCTCCGCATCAATCTGGTATTTCTCGATCAGGCGTTTTTCAATCTCCGCATCCGCAATAAGACCGAACTGAATAATCTGACATCGCGAAATAATGGTGGACAAAAGCATGTTGAGTTTATCCGTGGTCAGAATAATAAAAGTGTTCTCCGGCGGTTCTTCCAGAATTTTCAGAAGAGCATTAGAAGCAGCGGCTGTCATTTTTTCCGCTTCAGCAATAATGATCATACGGTACTTGCCGACCGATTTTATCGTACAGGCCTTTCGCAGGAAACGAATTCTATCAATACCCAGAGTTGGATTGCTCCAGGGTTTTTCACGCGTATATGGATTTTCAGCAATGCTTTGCAGAACAGCCTTTTCTTCCTCGACTTTGAGCTCCTTGGGAGAAGGAAAGAGATAGATCAAATCAGGATTGGAAAGCGTGCTGACTTGCCGGCAAGACGAACAGTTTTGACAGGGACGTTCCTCCTGGCTCTGACAGAAAAGCGCTTTGGTGAATTCCAGCGCCAAAGCTTCTTTTCCGACTCCCATTGGACCATAAAAGAGATAAGCATGAGGGACCCGCTCATTCTCCAGTGCCCGCTGTAAAATATAACGCGGTCTCTGTTGTCCTATGACTGCATCTAACTTGTTTGTGACCATTCAAGTAAACTGTGTTTTGGAATATCCGTTAAAGGGTTATGATCGATAAAAATGATCCCTAAAGATAGCATTTAATCTCTTCCGGATTCAGACACGACGTATAATTATTAGATAGATCCTGCCGAGTCCTTATTGCAACCAGTCTTCGGGATCGAGGTTGTTTGTGTTTTTCCAAAGCTGAAAGTGTAAAACAGGTTCGTTGTATAAAACGGATTGGCCGACCGTGCCGACCTCCTGGGCCATATCGACCTCATCATTTACATTGACATAGATTTCGCCCAGGTTTGCATATACAGAATAATAACCACCCGCATGAGAGAGAATGACAATATTCCCTCTGCCTCGCTGATAAGTTATTGTTTTTACATAACCTGAAGCAACCGCCAGTATCGGTGCACTTTGCAGGGTTTGTATCTCTATACCGAGGTTTTCCGTAATGGTCTTAAAACGCGGGTGCCTGTGTTTGCCGAAATGACCGATAACGTTTCCCTTGGCCGGCCAGATCATTTTACCGCGGTATTTTTCGATAGAACCACCCGATTTATACGACCCGGAAATTTGTCGCTGTCCGGAAGCCCTGGCCTCCTCGAGTATTCTCTCCTCTTCAGCCTTGGTAATCATGCGAGAAATCTGACGCTCTGCTTTCCTGACCTCTTCCAGCTTTTGAGCAATAATCTCCTTGCTGTCCTGTAATTGGGTCAAATACCGTTTGCGTTTTTGCAAACTTTGCTGCAAATTTTTTCTTTCCGAGCTTCTCTCCGCGATCTTTTGCTGCTTTTCCTTAACCTCGATTTTTACCAGTTCCAGAGTCCTCTCGAGTTGTGCCTTTTTATGTCGCAAAGATTCAAGGTTTCTTTTGTCGTTTTTCGCGATCAATTTCTGGTAATGCATCCATACCTTTAGCTGAGAAAATGAACGAGTCTTCATTAAAAGCTCGATTCGCCGGGATTTTCCGTACTTGAAATAATAAACCAACCTGTCCTTAATCAAATCTCTCAATTTGATAATATCATTTTGTAAATCTTCGATTTGTTGCTCGTAACTGCGAATCTGCTGTTCCTTGCGGGAAATTTCCCGATTTAAACTCCTCAGCTTTTGCCTGGTGATCCCGGCTTCTCTGTCCAGCTTGTGAATCAGACCCAGCGCTTGTTCTTCCGCAAACTCTTTTTGTTTTAAATCCTTTTCATATTTTCGTATTTCGGAACGAATTGACTCGAGTTCTCTCTGGTGCTGGGCGAACAAAACAACTGTAAAAAAGGTAACCCCCAGCAGACAAACAAAAAGAAATCTATGTGACCCAAATAAGTTCATAAAGCAAAATAGTACTTTATGTGCTCAAAATCAACAGGAAACAATAAAGATAAGTAAAAGGAAAAGCTTATGCAACCCTTTTAAATCACCTCGAAATAGGCTTGAATTTTAAGTCGGGAAATTTTATATTATATAAAGAACAACTATGGATACGCCAATGAATATTGCGATTGTATGTTACCCCACCCATGGCGGCAGTGGAGTCGTAGCCACAGAACTGGGTCTGAACCTTGCGCGTAAGGGACACAGCGTTCATTTTATCAGTTACAGTTCACCGTTTCGTCTAACCAATTACCAGTCCAATATCTATTACCATGAAGTAGATGTCTCTGCTTATCCCTTATTCAAATTTCCGCCCTATGATCTGAGCCTGGCCACTAAAATCATTGAAGTGGCGGAAGAAAACGACATTGATATCGTTCATGCCCATTATGCGATTCCGCACGCGATCAGTGCCTATCTGGCTAAAAAAATGTTCAAAGCAAAAAATTTAAAGATCATCACCACCCTGCACGGAACAGACATTACCCTTGTGGGAAAAAATCCGTCGTTCTATAAGGTCGTACAATTCGGAATTGAGCAATCGGACGGGGTTACAGCGGTTTCAAACTACCTCTCGGAAAGAACCTGGAAAGAATTTAAAGTTAAAAATCCGATAGAAACGATTCATAATTTTATCGATCCGGATCGCTTTAATGGTGTTGTGTCGCGTTGTAACCGCAAAGAATTTGCGCCAAATGGTGAAAACCTTTTAATGCATGCCTCCAATTTCCGTCCGGTAAAACGGGTTGCCGATACGATAAAAATACTGGCCAAGATAAATGAACATATCGACGCCAGGCTTATACTGATCGGCGAAGGTCCTGATCATAAATCATCCTATGAATTGGCCAGGGAATACCATATGCAGGAGAAGGTGATCTATCTCGGTACTCAGGATTATATCGAAAACCTGCTGGCCTGCGCGGATATCTTTTTACTTCCAAGCAGCGAGGAATCATTCGGGCTGGCAGCCCTGGAGGCTCTGAGCTCTAAAACGCCTGTGATCGGTAGCCGCATCGGCGGCTTGCCCGAGGTTGTCGATCACAATGTAAATGGATTGCTCTATCCGGTGGGAGATATCGACGGCATGGCTTCGGGAGCGTTGGATTTACTGTCCAACGACCGTCTCTACGAGTCATTTCAACAAGAGGCTCGTCAAAAAGCAATCAGCGACTTTCACTATGAAAAGATCGTTCCCCAATACGAAAAATATTATGAAATGGTACTAAACCGTTGAATATTTGGAATTGGGTATGAAACATATCCTGGCGATTATTCTGGGAGGGGGAAGAGGAACAAGGCTGGAACCGTTAACAAACTTGCGTGCAAAACCGGCCGTTCCCCTCGCCGGCAAATACAGGCTCATCGACATACCGGTGAGCAACTGTATAAATTCCGGCATTCACAAAATATATGTGCTCACCCAGTTTAATTCCGCCTCTTTGAATCGCCATATCTCTCATACATATCAATTCTCGCCTTTCACCGACGGGTTTGTGGAGATCCTGGCAGCCCAGCAAACGCCCAAAGATTCCACCTGGTTCCAGGGAACGGCGGACGCCGTACGGCAATACCTGGAAGCGTTCTCCAATTTCAAAGTCGAGCAATTCCTGATTTTATCCGGTGATCATCTCTATCGCGTGAATTACCAGGAGTTCATTCGCGAACATCAGGACAGCGATGCGGATATGAGTATTTCAGTGGTGCCGGTCGCTTCAAGCCGTGCCGGCGATTTTGGCCTTCTGAAAATCAACAGGGATGGATGGATCACCGACTATCGCGAAAAACCAAAAGGAAAAGCTCTCCACGCGATGCGCGTAGATACGTCCGTCCTGGGACTGGAAACATCAAAAGCAAAAAAACTCCCTTACATCGCCTCGATGGGGATTTATGTTTTTAATCGCCGGACACTAATCGACTTGCTGACAAAATTTTCCCATTGTACGGATTTTGGTAAAGAGATTATTCCTCAAGCCCTGAAAACTTGTCGCGTTAAAGCCTGTTTACATAAAGGCTATTGGGAAGACATTGGAACGATTAAATCATTCTATCAGGCCAATATGAATCTGGTAAAATTTCCCCACCCGGTTTTTAATTTTTACGATTCACGAGCGCCTATTTATACCCGACAACGCTTTTTACCGCCAACCAAATGCAACCATTGCATCATATCAAAATCCCTGATTTGTGAAGGTTGTATTATTGACAATGCTGAAATCCACAACAGTATTATCGGCATCAGAACCCAGATACATAAAGGCTGCAAAATAGAAAAATCTTTGATACTCGGGGCTGATTATTATCAAAGCCCTGAAGAGCTCGAAGATGATTCAAAAGCGGCCAAACCGCCTCTCGGCATTGACAAAAATTGTCATATCGTTAAAGCCATTGTCGATAAGAATGTCCGAATCGGGAAAAATGTATTGCTGATCAACAAAAACAAAATTCAAAACAGCGATAAGATCATAAAAGGGGTAAGCATCAAAAGTGGAATTATTATCGTCAAGAAAAACAGTACAATTCCGAATGGAACCGTAGTATAGAAAGAAACGAGGGAGTAAAAGTAAAAACCGGTCTAGTTGTTTTTCTCATTCAACGCCTTAATAATAACCCAGCATGTTTCCCGCCCCGCGTCCACGCTCGTATTTTATATCGCGAAGTGCCGGAGCCTTGATATTTATTCTAAAATAAACGCGCCGGTTGGGACCAACAGGCACCCAATCGACTTGAGCTTCCCAACAATGAAGATCACGATAAAATGAAAACCGGTGATGTGAAACCACCATTTTTTCCAGATCATAATGAGCGCTATAACTAATACGCCAGTTAGGGGTAAGCTGCACCTCCGCACCGCTGATGTCCAGATAATATCGTTTTACCGGCCGGCCCGGGTTGGTTCGATTGAGATTAAAATTAAAGTTCAGATTCATCTTCCAGGGTATACTGAGATGGCGCAGGGTTTCCGATCCCTCAAACCGGTCCCGACTTTGATATGCACTCTCCTCCAGAACCCCGGCATCTTCACTCTCCATATCCTCTTCAAACGGATCGCCTGTTTCAATGGCCGTCTCCGGGCGTTTCGTTCGTTTTGATTCTTTTCCCTGCAAGCGCAGGGAAAAATTTAACCGCAGATTTCTCAGTCGCATCCACTTTCCGGTCATCCAGTTACCCTGTTTAAAAATATATTCATCCACCTGCCCGGACAGTTCATCATCCCATCGATAAAAAGAGTGCGAAGAGCTGGCGCTCAAACTAAAATTGCGGGCCGGATTGGCGCGAATGCTTGTCCGTAAATCAGAAAGGTTGTATTGATCCGCTTCAAAATTATATCCGCTTGAAAAATCCATGGTAAAAAGATCGACTTTTTTAATCTTTTCTCCCTGCCCGAGTTTCATCTGAAATAGATTTCTGACGCTAAAATTAACTGACTTTTGGCCGCCTGACGGGGTTCCGCCAAAGCGATCTTTTTTTGTCTCACCCTCGTCAAAGGTGCTATAGTATCCCCAGACCGGATCGGAAAAATCCGGTTGATAGCGGAAGGAGATGGACGGCGTTAAAACATGGCGAACAGCCTCTACGCCCGGAATGGGGGGTGTAAATAATCCATATAATTTGGTGTTGGCGGCAGCATTGTAACTGAAGAGATGACGAGCCGCAAAACCTTTGACCTGGCGTGATTCAATAGTACCGCTCTCCTGGTCCCGGTCATATTCCGTGGTTTCCGCAAACCAATCTTCATCTATGTTGACAGAGTGATTATGGGACAACCAGCCGAATAATTTTGTTGGTGAAATAAAGGACAAGGAGGTATTATGGGAAACGCGAAAATCGTCTTCCCGCCGGCGGCTTGTGTCCGCACTGGTCCGCTGCCAGTATTCGCGACGCGTACGTTGCAGATTGGAATTATACGAAAAATAGATGGAACGATACCATTTCTCGTCCCGGGTCCTCCTTCGCTGCCTCCCTCTGGACGTTTTTGCCGCAAAAAGCTGCCGTTGAGCCATTCGAAAACTGAGTTGGGGAAGCGTTTCCCGAATGTCTTCTGTTTGTAGATTTTGTACCCGGGAAGCATTGAGGCTCAGGCTCAGCTTTTGTTTCGGCCAGCGTTTACTATAGGTGGCATTCGAACGCAGCTCCTGGGTTAGACGCATGGAGAGATTGGTTGATAGATCCTTGTAAAAGCTGTTATCACTGACAAAATACCCACTCGCGGTAAATCGCGACGTCTGATCAATTTCCTGTCTGTGGTTGACGCGTAAATCCCATCTTCTCTCCTCGTAATCCGGTGCATAATAGGATTCAAAATTTTTACGGGTTATGGAAGCCGATATGCTACCGGATAATTTGTAGCGGATTGCATAATTGATATCACCATGAAACAACCATCCGGATTTTTCAAAAAAATCAACCTCCGCTTTGGCGTCGAAATAGTCATTGGGAGCCCAATAATACCCCAATCCGCGAAAATATCTCCCTTCACGTGAACTCTCTCCGTAACGCGGTATAAGAATGCCGGAATGACGGCCCCGTTTGGTGGGAAATACCGCATAAGGTAAAAAAGCGACCGGGATATGACCGATATACATCACCACGGGTTTGGCTATAACCTTGTCGTTGACCATAAGCTTCATTCGATTGGTGGAAAAATGGTAATGCGTGTTCGTATCCAGATCACAGGTTGTGTATTCTGAATCGGTGATGTGAAAAATCTCTCCTCTGACGCGTTTAATCTGATCACCGACATAATATCCGCCTTCAACTTCGGTGCGGCCGCGCACAACCCTGCCCTTTTCGGTTTTATAATTGTACTGCATAAGATCACCGGTCATGCGGGTACCGCCATCTACAAGAACCGGCTTTTCTCTGATCTCTTGTACCCGAATTGAATCCGTGTGGGCCTGGTTATAGACCCAGATGGAATCCGGTATTCCTTCTGCTGTTATCAGCGACTTGTCCCATTCTATGGTAATTTTCCCTGCCTCCAAAGTAATGTTTTTGTAATGCACCACCGCTTTACCGATGTATACGGTTTTGCGCTTCTGAACATAATTTGTGATCGTTTGTGCCTGATATGGGACAGGTGCATCCAGATCGGATTGGGCGGACTGGTTTTCGGCAAGGGTATCGGTTTGGGTTTGAAGTGCAAATAATCCGACAACATGCAAAAAACAGCTCAAGATAAAAAGCGATTTTATGAAAACACCGGTATATTTCATTCTATTGCACCATCAACAAGTATTATCGCTTTCTTTTGGGCCAAAAGGTTCCGAGTCTGTCTTTAATTTTCTTTTCGATACCATTTTCTGTGGGACGGTAATAAACTCGTGAAGAAACGCTTTCAGGAAAGTATTTTTGTTCGACAAATCCTTTATAATCGTGCGGATACTTGTAGCCACCGGCATAGCCGAATTCTTTCATCATTTTTGTGGGGGCATTTCGCAAATGCAGGGGAACGTCGCCGGCCTGATCTTTTTCGACATCAGCAAGAGCGCAGTCAATTGCAAGATAGGAGGCATTGCTTTTAGGAGCCGACGCCAGGTAGGTCGTTGTCTGTGCCAGAATAATTCTTGCTTCCGGCATGCCGATTCGTTCCACAGCCTGAAAAGCGGATGTGGCAAACATGAGAGCATGAGGATCGGCATTACCAATATCCTCCGAAGCCAGTATAACAAGCCGTCGGGCGATAAAAAGCGGGTCCTCACCGCTCTGTAACATTCTGGCAAGCCAATAAACTGCGGCGTCCGGATCAGAGCCGCGGACGCTTTTGATGAACGCCGAGATAACGTCATAGTGATATTCACCTTTTTTGTCATACAAGAGCGTCCGCTTTTGCATCGCCTGTTCGATTTGCTCACGGGAAATAGCAATTTTTCGCTTCCCCTGCCGGGCCTCCAACTGAACCGCGAGCTCTAAAGCATTTAGTGCATTTCGCGCATCCCCGCCGGAAAAATCGATTAAAATCTTTTCCGCTTCAGGTTTTAACTGAACGGATAACGGTTGTAAAACAGAATCTTCTTTCAAGGCCCGCCGAACAATGCTCAAAATGTGATCCTGTTCGAGAGAATGTAATTTATAAATCCGACATCTTGAAAGCAAGGCGGATATCACTTCAAAACTCGGATTCTCCGTTGTTGCCCCGATCAGCAAAACGGTTCCGTCTTCGACGCTGTGCAAAAGCGCATCCTGTTGTGATTTATTAAAGCGGTGAATTTCATCGATAAACAGAATCGTGCGTTTTTGAAACGTTTTCCGGTTTTCTTTAGCCGCTGCCAGAATTTTACGGATATCGGCAACGCCGGACGTCACCGCGCTTATGGTATAAAACTCGGACCTGGTTTCCCGGGCAATGATACGGGCCAGGGTCGTCTTGCCCACGCCGGGTGGTCCCCAGAGGATCATCGATACCAGCTTGTCCTGTTCAATGGCACGACGAAGAATTTTGCCCGGCCCCAATATGTGTTCCTGTCCGACAAAATCATTCAGTGTCTGCGGACGGATGCGATCGGCAAGTGGATGGTACGGTGTTGTGTTTTCAACAGTCATAAATTTTATTGCTCTTCTCTGATAAAATTATCTTCTTTCCGCTGCCACAGTCGCTTTTCAACAGACCCTACTGAACGACATTAATCTCTACACCGGTAGGTGCGGATGGCGGCATTTCATCCTTAAACTTGACCATTACCATATACATGCTTTCCGAACCGCCGCCTTCATTTGCTCCCAGAATAACCTCTCCTGCCGGATAATACGTCCGGTAACAGCGGTAATCTGTGTCAGTGGTATTTATCGTCAAGTCGCTGTCTGTCCAGGAAGACAACCAGGAGGGAAGCGTTGTAATGCGGCTATCATAACCGACATAGACATCAGCCTCATCCTGAATAGTAAAACGAAGAAAATCGTCGCCGGTTTCCGTTTTATGATCATTTGCAGTAACGATGCGCGGAATTTGCAACAACTCCGTTGAAGCGCTGACGATTTTATAATTGCGATCAAAATAGACATCATCATCGACGTGCAACTTGTCCACATAATATCCGGGTAAAGAAATTGCGGTGATGCCATACGCCGGGGCGCATTGAATATATTTCTCATATGTCAAATCGTCATAATCATAATTTCCATCATGAGTGTCGCGATACACATTCAGCCGGATCGAATCACCGTTTACATAAACCAGGAAAAACGTGCCGGGTGCGCCGGTATCACCCCGGCCGCGGGCATGTCCGGCATCCAGCTGCCAGACGTTATCTATTTTAATTGCACTAAAATTATGAGTATGACCACAAAAATAGGCCGCCACTCTGTATTCCGACAACAGATTCCAAAAACGGTCGCGGTTTTCTTCGTGTTCGTTTAAACTGTCATTAAAGTGTCTGCCCCGTCCATTGTCCTGATCGGCTTGCGGATAAGCGGGTTCATGACCGCAGACGATAATATGCTGCCGGGTAGTACTGTTGAGATCATCTTCAAGCCACTGATACAACGCATCAACAACATCGCCATTGGTTCCCCTGTCACTTGTCCCGTCAAAATATTGATTGAGCACCACAAAGTGTACATTTTGATAATCAAAAGAATAGGTCGTTTCTTCACAACCCGGTGGCCCGATATTAACGATGTTGGGCAATGTATTACCGTTGGCATTGTGATTACGCAACCACAGCAAATCGCTATCGCGTTCTATATCATGATTTCCAACAACCGGATAAAAGGTATAATCATTGCCTAAAACGGTTTCAACTGTCCAGTGTATATTCAACACCGGATCCATGTCACCCAGACAAATCATAAAATCACCCGGTCCTTTAGCTGCAATTTGATCACAGACCCCTTTATAATAATCAGCATTGTGATAGTCAGCACCTGCGTATTGCCGAATATCCGCGGTCACAGAAAAGGAAAACGGTTCAATCACCTCTTCAGCGATTTTGGTAAATTTCATTTCGCCAAAAGAGATCGAGCGAACACCGGTATCGATGACGCGAACATAATCGTCGCCGTCCATTTCAAATTCACCCAGCACAAACCAGGCGCCGCCACCGATTTCAGGGATATGCTGAACCTTTTCTTCTACCGTAACTCCATCGCGATGATGGATTTCATAGATTGCAGGGTAGATAGCGCGGTTACGCCCTTCGCGATACTGCGCCTCGATACGGTAAATGCCCCTGCCGATATTCTCGAATGGTGGCTCATAATCCACCCATTGCTCACCGGCGGGATCCGGCTCGCCTTCCCCCTGATGAGAAGAACTGTACCAGTAAAACACATGAGCGCGTGCAACATTATGACGCCGATAGTAGGGATTGTCGCCATTTTCACCGTCATTTGCATCGGTCTTGGGTTGAGTTGTGGACCCACCGCCGGAAAATTCGTCGATGACAATTGTAAAGGTCTCGCCCACCCTCAACGCCTTGAGTGTGTCAGAGATTTCAGATGCACCGAAGACTGATGCCGAACAAAAGAATGTAAAAACCGCTAACAGGCACCCGAGACGAGTACGTTTAGCATGAAAATGCATGAAACCTCCTGATATATAAGAACTGATTAAATATAATGAAAAGCGCCTTTATATCAAACTGCAATTCTACAAAACTTGATACCCTATGTATAATCATAGAGATACAAATAAAGATTGCGGAAGATATTGTGCATTATTTTCTATCCTCAACTCTACTGAAAAAAAGCCAAAAAACACGAATTGCGGCACATATCTTAAATGTCAAGCATGCGTTATTTTTCTGAAAATTAAGATAAAAATGAAACTATTCTTTGTCTCTTTCGTAGAACATCTTAAATTATCGCCCTACCGAACGGTAAGTAAATTGCAAATATTCGGAAGAGTTTACTATTATGCATGATATAAATTCAGATACCGATACCAAAAACAAAATCTTTCTTGTCGCTGCCCATTTGTTTGCTGAAAAAGGGTATAACGGCGTATCCATGCGGGAAATATCAGAACAATCCGGTGTATCAAAACC
>CAZSOP010000050.1:0-13780 GCA_964608385.1 uncultured Cytophagia bacterium | reverse complement strand
GGAATATCTATCGTTATATCATTCATAATCGCGCTGAAAAAGGACAAATTCTTAATTTTAATTTTCTAAAAAAAGAGGTCATTCTACAAAAATTTGGATGGATGAAACATGAATGAGCCATGGGTAAATGTAATGTCCCAGCTCGAGTTAATCGGTAATTCGAACGAAATTAATCAAATTCGGAAATCCCTGCCACTCATCGGTAAAAGCGATCAACATGTCATGATTCTAGGTGACCCCGGAACAGAAAAAATGGTGGTAGCCAAGATCGTTTTTGAGAATAGCAACCGCGCTTTAGACCCCTTTATCTTAACCGAAGCCACACGTCTCAACACCGCCTATGAACAGGAGATCTGGAAACCGCTGAAAGAGCAGACAGCAACAAAGTCGGAAAAACTCTTTGGCACACTGGTGATCCAAAATATTGAGCTGATAAACCATAGCGCCCAGGAAAAACTCTACAACATCGCACAAAAGAGTTATCTGACCGATCCTGAAACCAAAAAACCGATCGAAACCGACTTTAGAATTATCGCCACCGCTGCGCCTAAAATTCAGACCAATGTCAAAGAAAACAAATTTGACTCTGAGCTCTTTCTCACCTTGACAGGATCAATCGTCAAGCTGCCCGGGCTGAATGACAGAAAACAGGATATTCCAGGTCTATTTGATTATTTTCTAAACCAGATTTGCCGTGAACTCGATCGTTCCTTGCCGCCTGTCAATTTTGAGATTTTCAACCAAATGCTCAAATACGACTGGCAAGGCAATGTTAAAGAGCTGGAAAATGTGGTGCGAACTCTTGTACTCGCCTCTCCCGAAGGACAACTGTTGCCGGAAGCGCTTCCCTTCTTCAATACCAGGCAACAGTTCAACAAGCTCGAACTGCAGAGCCTCGGGATGGCGGTGTCGCAGCTCGAAAAAGAACTCATCGAAAAAGCTCTGGCAAAGTTTGCCGGAAATCAGACACGCGCAGCTCAGGCCCTGTGTGTTTCAGAGCCCAACCTGCGTTTCAAGATGAAAAAGCTGGGGATCAAAAAAGAAGATTTTGTGCTGGGAACAAACTAAAAACGTTTGCCAAAAATCACTTTTGGCAAACGTTTTGCCTTCCCCCTGCCGAGCCTCGCCGGAAAAAAATGTTCCGGCTAAATTACTTGATTTGGATTAAAATACATATTTTTCACTGATCACGCCGCCCTTTTGAGAGCGACAGGTTATGCTGACCGTACCGGATGCGGCGAGCAGCCAGCGAACCTGGGCCTTGCCATTTCCGGGGATGGTTTCGATCCGTATCGAGTCGGGATGATAGAGCTGTTCTGCAACCTCGTCATATAGAGGCTCCTTTACAAAAAAGCCGGCAATGACATCAACACCTTCTCCAGCGATAGCGACGACATCGGGGGGCGTAATGCCATTCTCGATATCCTGCTGCGTCCGGGTCGGAATCAAACGCTGATTCCCGATAACCACGTCGACCTGGTAGATTCCTCCTTCAAGGCCAATAACCGATACCGTGTCTATCGACAGCAACGGCATCTGGTCGGCATGATAAAGCGTAAAAGCCATATTGCGGTGACAAAGCTCTTCCAGCAAAAAGGAAGGCGCTGTCCGCGTCCAGCTTTTTCTAAACCCGCCTATTTCTATCTCTCCATACTGCGGATGTTCAACGGGTTGCCAATCTACCGTCCCCTCCCCAAAAAGCAGCAAACGGTCAAAGCGATGCGTATCCTTGCGGCGACCAAACCACCCCGCATCATCATCCTGTTGTCCGAACATATCCACCGAGGTCCATAATTCATTGGTAAACGTCAATATGCCACGGGCACCGTAAAACCAGTCCAGTTCTCCGCCGTAAACCGTATACATATCTTTGCCCACCACCATATACCGATATCCGGGCAGCATCTCCTCCCCTCGTTTCGCGATAAAATCATAAATCTCGATATCTTCTCGTTTGTATAGATCCTCGTCCTCCTCGGCTCCCGGCCCTCTCAATATCATACCGCCGGCATTGTGATAGGATTGAGCGCCGGCGATGTTTATATGACTTGTGACAAATTCGGCGACAGCCCGGTTTTCGGGAATGGAAAAGGGGTATTGGTCGGCTCCGTGTTGTACATAGTCGGGCTGCCAGTTCCAGCCCCAGTTGCGGTTCGGGTCATAATAGCCGGGGCCATCTTCATTGATGCGGCCGTCCTTGTCATTGTCAATACCTTCCCAACCCAGCAACTCGTATTTGCCCTTTTGGTCCGCTTCAACGCGGATCATCAGATTGGGTATCTTGCTATCCGCAACCCAACGCCCTCTTTTATCCCGTCGCCGCATCTGTACGATCTCTCCGTCCCCGTTCAAATCATCATAGCCGTCTTCGTCTACTGCACCGTCACCATCATCATCCCGTGCCAAAAGACCGCTGCGTGGAGAGTGCGGAGAGTTGGGCTGGTGAATAAAGTAGTCGCGGGCATCGGGATTAATCGAAGGAACGATATAAAATGCTTTGCGGTTGAGCAAATCGGTAATCCATTCAACCGTTCCAAAAGATTCAGCCAGATACCAGGCGGTGTAGAGAGAAACTTCGGTTCCCTGAATTTCATTGGAATGAATGTTACCATCGATATACATTGCGGGTTTGCTCTCCGCCCGGCCGGTTTGATGATTTGTCACCGTCAACAGAATCAACTCCCGGCCCTGAACGCTTTTGCCGATGGAAGAGACCCCGACAAGCCCGGGAAAAGCAGCCTGCAGACGGTTGGCGATTTCGACAACCTCGTCATAACTATAATAGCGGTTCCAGGCGATCTCGACCTGAGGAGCGTTCGGCGCTCCCATAGCCTTCAGGGAACTGGTCGTTATTTTTCCGGACCCGGCAAGCGCCGGAAGCATGTGAGTCAAAATCAATATTGCAACAATCAAATTGTGTTTCATTATCTCTATCCCGTGTTAAGGTTCTAGTTCAGTTCCAGCTTCAGGGGCGTGGAAAAAACCATCGGATTTGATGCGGTCAGTTTGATACGTTTCCCTTTTGCACTCTTGATGATCCAGCTCAATTTGCGACTGGAGCCATAGGCATCGATCCGATCGATGAGATAAAAAGGTCTGCCCTCAATAATCGACTGACCGGATGAAAGCTCCAGGGCCAGCTTGATCTTTCTGGTCCACTTTGTTTGGCTGCCGAGAACGGTATGAGTGGGTAAAAATCCGTCATTTACCACCCTGACGCTAATGCGATAAAGCCCGTTATAAAGCGGCTCAACCCCGTCATTATGAATATGCAGTTTGCTGATAAAATCGGGCAACGTGCTCAACACCGGAATGTAACGTTTGCACAGAGATGGAAGCGAATCAGCAGGTGGATTTATGCCGGCAAAAGGTTTAATTCCACCGATCAGAACCTGCCGGCCGGGAAAATCAGGATGTTCTATTTCCTGCCAGTTCAAAACAGCTTGCGGTTGACCGCTCTGTTTTAGCCATGCGCTGATCCGTTGATGTTCGCTCAATGGCGGCTCTTGCTTGCGCCCTTTGGTTTCATTGCTGCTGTCGGTCATAGAGGGGACAAACCACGCCGGTGTACTCAGGGACCAGCGGCCGTAATGAAAGTAGGCCCATTCACTCAACGCTCCGTTGCCTCTCTCAGATGCGGGGATTCCTGTCATCGGCAGCATTTTGCCGAGGATGTCGCCCATGGCAGCCAATGCAGTGTGATCCGGTTCAGGCACCTTGTCTATCGGTTTTTGCCGGCGTCGTCCGCTTCTCTTCAAAGAAGATGACGCCTTTTCCGCATGCGGCCAGGGTTTGAAAAGATTATGATTCGGGCTGAATGAAAAAACAAGCGCGATCTCGGGATGCTGAAAGCAAAACGCTGCCAGCGCCTTTGATTCCGGAGCGCTCATCGGATACGGCCCGGCACCTGTGCTAAACGGAGCATAGCGAAAGGAAAAATTCTTGTTGATATTCATGCCTCCGGTTCCGTCTTCATTGATATTGCCGTCCTTATCGTTGTCCCGTCCCTCGCTGTAGAGAAGATATTCGCCTTTTTCGCCTTTGGTTTTTTTCGCCAGACGCAGGGATGCAGAATCACTAGCGTCAATGATCCAGTCGCCGGCGGGATCCCGAACACACATCCGGGTGATCATGCCATCGCCGTTGAGGTCATCGACGCCGTCCTCATCGAGACGTCCATCATTATCCTCGTCTATGGGATAAGAATTGAATTGAGATTCGACAAGAGGGGTTTGAAAAAATGATTCGGCGGCATCGGGATGGATACGCGGGATCACATAGAACGAAACCTGCGAAAGCAGGTTTACCGACTCGCCATTTTTCGCACAGTCTCTTACCAAATGCCGGATAAACTCCAGACATATCTCACTGCTGGCAAGGTCACGACCATCAACATTTCCGACGATCAAAATGGCCGGTTTGGGAATATCACCGGTGGCGATTTTGGCGACCCACAATTCACGACCAGCCGCTGATTTACCGATGCTTTCCACCTCAACCAAACCGGAATTTTTCGAGGCGACCTGTTTCATCCTTTTGCCGAGATCAGCATGGTCGTGATAGGCTTGAGCGGCCAGCTGCAGGTTGAAAATGGTAATAAAAAAAATCGCAGTCTTGAAAATAGGTCTTGTCATCTCTCTCTCTTTCGTTTTAGTCGTCAAGAAAGATAATATATTATATTTTTTTTAAATATCAAGCAGGAAAACCGTAATTTTCATCAGCACATTTGTCATATATTTTGTATATTACAATAATCGTTTTATTCACCCTTCATCTGTTATGTGGGAGGCAATCATGAAATCAATTCTGGTACTACTGATTTTGGTTACCTTACTGGTCGCACAGGAAATTCCGGCACCAGCCTGGCAACTCTCCGTTGACGATCCCGGTCAGACGCTTATTCGGAATAATAACGGAGCGCAGGATATCGCTTATAACCGGCAGACCGGTCATCTTCTCCTGCTTGTAACCGAACCGGTACCACGCGTAGTTATCCTCCAGGCCAGCAGTGGTGACAGTCTGGACTTGCTCGATACCAGCGGCATCCCTTCTGCGCCGGACTCGGTTTTAAATCAGCTTTTTATTACGCCGTCGGGCGAGATATATGCCTGTAATCTCGGCCAAGATCTGGTTTTATACAAATGGCGGGATGAGTCAAACGAACCGCAAGCGGTTTTTTCCTATACGGATGACAGCGGCCGGCATTTCGGCACTTCGCTCAAGGCCCTGTACGACAGCAGTGCGGTTCGGCTATATATCGGCAGCAATACGCCAACAGCACAATTGCTCATTCTTTCTTATAATCAGAGCCGTGAGCTTTACATCGAAGAAAAAGTCAATCTGTCAGTCCCCCTCTCCGATTTGCTGCCGCTCAATCCCGAAACCTTCTGGGGCATTCATCCACAATCAACGTTGTCACTTTTTAACACCTACGGTTCTTCCCTGGCAAGCATCGAACCCGGCTTTATGGCACCCTCCCCCTCATCATTCGACTTTTTTCTCTCCCACAGCGGTATCAGTTTTCTTGCCGTTCTTGGCGAGTCGTTCAGCATAAGCGAACTCAGCGATGATTACAGCGTTGTGCATCCGTTATTGCAAACGGAACCCTATGAGAATGAATTCAATTCTATTGCCGGCGCGGTTGAGATTGCAAGGGATTTAAACCTGGCACTGGTGCTGGCACCGAATAATCATATCAGCGCTTATGACATCAGCGATCTTGTGGATAGCGATATACCGTCAACCGGTATTGTCCTCGGTAAAGTCACCAGCGCGCTCGATGACAGCGCCATCGTGGGTGCGGAAATCCTGCTCCAAAGCACGGATTATATCGTTACTGCCGATGACCGCGGTGAGTATGGTCTTATCGAAATTCCGATCGGTTCTTATCACCTTGTGGCCAGAGACCCTCAATTTATCAGCCAGTCGATTCCGATCAAAGTGGAGGCGGATTCAGTGGTGGTGGCAAACTTTGAACTCCATCCCCGGCCCACAGCACCGGATCTGATCAGCGCCTTTCCCAGAGCTAACGAGGCCAAAATAGAGTGGTCCTATATATGGCCCGAATCCCTGTCGACGATCAACAACAAAGCCAGCGATGCCTTACAAAAACCAGTGGCTTTGCAGCATGATTTTTTCAGGGAAGATATTTTGGGATACAATATTTATAAAGGCGAATCAGCGGATGATCTGAACTTTATCGATTATCTGCCTGCGGATTCGATGAGCTTTATTGACCAGCACCCCTGGCCGGACAGCACCTACTGTTACGCTGTCACCGCACTTTTTTTCGATGGTGAAACCGATCCGGCAAGCGTCCGCTATTATCATCCTCCCTCTCTTGCCATTGCCGTGGCGAAACAGGACATTAACGGGGATTTCAGACCGGATTATTTTGCAAAACAGGTGACCCTTTCCGGCATTATCACCACACCCAACTTTTCTCCGCAAAAATCGAGTTTTTTCCTGCAGGAGGACTCGGCGGGTATTCATCTCTTTTCCAATCGGATCGATTTAATGGACCTCGCGGAGCTGAACAGCGGCGACAAAATTGCCGTCTCCGGTACCCTGGATCAATACAACGGCCTGACTGAGCTACACGTGGATGCGGTCAGGAGTTTGGTCGTTCTCGGCAAGGATCAGCAACTACCGCCGGCAAAAACCATCACTGCAAACGAGCTGAATGAAAAAACCGAGGGGATGCTTGTACGGCTGCAACAGGTAACGCTGGTGGATGCGCAGCAATGGCCGTCAGCAGGCAGTAATGGTGCGGTCCACGTGACCACCGGCAGCGATACGGTAGAGGTTTATATCGACAAAGATACGGATCTCGATGAATGGGGAGCGCCCACCGGCTATTTCTCTATGATCGGAATCGCCAGTCAGTTTACACGGTCAAATCCGCCGAACGACGGCTATCAAATCAGACCGCGTTCCAGCTCTGATTTTATTCTGCATACAGGCGTAACAGCAGACGAACAGTTGCCGCTACGATTCGAGATGGGACAGAATTACCCCAATCCGTTTAATCCGATAAGCACCATTTGCCTGCAGCTGCCGAAAAGCTGCGATGTGGAGCTGTCATTGTACAATATACTCGGCGAAAAGGTGGCGGAAATTTTTAAAGGTGAATTGACAGCCGGTGAACATCACCTGCAGGTCAATGCGGCTGCATTGCCGTCGGGAACCTATATATACAAAGTCAGAGCCGGCGGGAATGTGGCGATAAAAAAAATGTTGCTGTTAAAGTGAGATGAGACGGAAATCGGATAGCCCCTAATAACAAATGCGGGCTCTATAACGCGGCATCTTTTCCATATTCTGCGGAGCGAGATCCTTCCGCCTTGCATCGCCACGGATTTGTAGTCAACCGGTTGTCCTTTCGAACGGGACAGGAACTTGAAACACAAAGCAAAAGAGCTCGCGCAGCCCGCGGAGGATCACCCCGCACCAATCTCTGTCACTAGCCTTGTCATTTAAATTATTGATGCTGTCCTGAACGATTTTATTTTCCGTCCCCTGCCGGCGAGATTGGTGCGGGGTAGCCGAAGCGGCCCCTGATGCTGAACAAAAAATCTGATTTTGACTGCCGGCCATTTTCTGGTAAAAAAATTGTTTTTTTCGATAATTTTCCTTACTATAAATAAAGGATAACAACAAAAAATAAGTATTATGACAACAACGCTCACATCCAAAGGACAAATTACACTTCCAAAAGCAATTCGTGATAAAATGGATTTACAGACCGGGGATAAATTGGAATTTTTTGTGGATGATGGAACCATCACATTGGTGCCGGTTACCGCTTCGATCAGCAAACTCAAGGGCATGGTTCCCAAACCCGCAACAACGGTGAGTCTCGATAAAATGCAAAAAGCCATAGAAAAACAAGGTTTGTCGTCATGATTGGCCTGGACACAAATGTGCTTGTTCGTTACATTGTCCAGGATGATCCTGAACAATCCGGACAAGCTTCCGCTTTTATTGAAAAGAATTGCACGAAAGAAAACCCCGGGGTTGTCAACCTTATTGTTCTCGTCGAATTGGTTTGGGTCTTAAAAATCGCTTATAAATACGATAAGAAAATCATCGAAAACGTTTTGCAACAGCTCCTGATCACAACCGAATTACATGTACAGGAAAACAACAGTGTCTGGCGCGCGCTGCACGAGTATAAAAAGGGAAAAGCGGATTTTGCGGATTACCTGGTCGGCGTCATCAACAGAGAGCATAACGGTGATATGACGGTGACATTTGACCGAAAAGCATCAAAAATCAATCACTTTTATTTGCTTTCCGACTGACACGGGTGTTTTTAATCAACGGCGGTCAAATCGTGAAAACTGTTTATCCGCTGTCAGGTGGCATGCAATATTCTATGGACAAGCTTGATCAAATCAAGTAATGCATTTTGAATGCCACAAGACATATACCAGATATTTCTGACAAGTGATGTAGATTTACCTTTGCTTTCCATTTTGGTCAGTAAGCTCATTCTGTTTTTCTCGGCGGTTCTCGGTGTTCTCTGCGGTTTTTACAAGCGACAAATCGAAAGATTATTATAACTTTTGATACATCCCCATTGGATAATCCACAAAAAAGGTGGGCTTTAGCCCGAATGTTGACGCCGCAAAAAGGGTTGTCTCAAGCCCTTGTCAATCCAACTCTAATAAAAATCTCCTGTTTGCTCGCCGGACTAGAGTCCGGATTATATCGGGGAAACCGAAAACCACGCGCTTAAGCGCGTGGCTATGAAAAAAACTGAACCACGATCGCGCCGGGCATCACTGCCCGGTGCGAACAATCCTGTCGGGCCTCTGCCCGATGATCTATGGACAATGCAGGGGTATTTTATTCGGGGCGAAATATAGCGACAGCCCGGACGTTCGCAGGTGCCCGATTGTGGGGCGAAAAGGCGGAGATCAGAAGGCAGGCATAGTCTACATCCAGCACCTCCAGAGCACCGAGCAATTCGGTCTGTCTGAGGGTGATGTCCGTCTTCAAAGGCAGAGCTATTTTTCGCGTTTCTTTGCGCGTTTTGCGGTTATACATAAACCGCTGCGCTATTCCCCCAGCTCAACCTTGAACTCATAATCCCATTGATCAAAATAGAGATTGCCGCCACGCCATTCCACTTCGCCGCGTTGAAAATCAATGGTTTCAGAGCGTTCGTGAATTTTCGCCGGATAAAACGTTCCCGAATAATCGCTGTTAACGATCCAGCGGTACGCATCCATACCGCTGAGATAGAACCATTTCACCTCGGGATTTTCCGAGTTTTGCAAGCCATAGGTGACATCCATCGGCACCCAACCGCAGGGATGAAAATAAATCTCGCCCCAGTCGTGCATGGTCCAGTCGCCCGGCTCAAAATACCAGCCGGACTGCCACCGCGCGGGTATACCATTTAAACGACAGAGGGTGATAAAGAATATCGTCTGCATGCCGCAATCGGCATGGCGGTTTCTGTAGACATAATCGCTGATATTTTCAAAGGTCGAATACTCGCGCGCCGATGCCCAGGGAATATGATCATCGATCCACTGAAACAGTTTCTGCGCGATTCGATAGGGATTTTCTTCATTGCCGACAATCTCTTGCGAAAGCCGGCGCAATTCCGGGGTAAAAACAATATGCGGCGGCCGTTCTTTCAGATACATCTCCAGCTCCGGCGCCGGTTCGACCGGCGACACTTTATCCGCATTGATCGATCTCCAGGTGGCATGACTGGTAAAGGCAAAGGAAACGCGAAACACAGTATTCTTATCGGCTTTTGTTTTTTGCTCAAAATAGATGCTCCGGTGCACCGATTCCTGCGAGTCCGATAATATATAGGTTTTGGGATGAGTATCGATCAATTCGATGTCGGTTTGTCTTGGCGGCAGCTCTTTGGGAAAGGGCAGCCAGCATCGCAAAACTTTACCGGCGGGTATGGTATTCGCCGGCACGGTAAGGGTATAGGTGATTTTGGGTCGAATCGGATGTAGCCATTTCTTGTCCGTTGACGCCATGCCTTGCACGATTTCGGCAAGATCGGCAATGCGATCATAGCCGCTTGCCGGCGCCGGCGGCTGTTTTTCCGCTTTGATGGCTTTGAGACGGCTGTTGATGCGGAAAAGATTGTTGTCCGCCCACTGGAAATACTTTTTTTCGCCGTCGATAACCCTATATTCAAGAGATTTTTCCGCTTCCCACCTCAGGAGGTCGCTCTCCGTTACTTCCGGCAGAAATCGCTTAATCTCCTGCATCACCTGTGTTCGGCTTTTGGTAAAATCCTTGCGGATACGGTCGAGTCTTTCGATCTCGAATTTCAGCCACAAGCGCTGAAGCGGATCCATATGCGGCCGGCCGGCGATGGCCTGACGCATGAGGGTCTTTGCAGCACTGAATTCACCCTTATCGACAAGCCGTTCAATCTTCGATTTTAACTCATCAGGGCGGGCTTGTAGTGCCACAGCAGCAAAACACAAAATAAAAACGGCTATTTTCATTTCAATCTCCAGTACTCTTTTTCATTAACGTGTGCTTCAATGGTATACAACGTTTGTATATTGAATTCAGCATTCATGGTTGCGCAGACCTTATGGGCCAATTGCAGCAGAGCGTATTCTGTATTGCGCAAAAGGATGTCTGCCACCCCCTTTTCGATGTCAAGCGTCATTTGAAATGAACCGTTGATAAAAGTGTCGACATCGTCACCGTAAAATGGAGAAAAATGAGAGCTGAAGAGCTTTTCGGGGCAGAGATGCGCAACGCGAACCAGGGTATTGCGATAAGCGGTAAGGTCATCGTATTGCGGCAGCGCACCGGCGACGCCCCTCCCCATCAAAGAGTCGCCACTGATGACGGTACTTGTGGTGGTATCGAGGACAACGATCGAATCCTTGCTGTGTCCCGCTGTCGGTATGAGGTTGAGCTGCCGGTCACCGACGCGATACGGAAAGAGGCCGTCAAACTGCTGATCAACCGTGGATTCTGATCCGAGATTCTCAAAAAACGATTGCCTGATATCCGGCGCAACCGGACAGATATCTTTATAATGTCCGAGGAATTCATCGAATTGCTGTTGATGGTTTTCAATCCAGGCAACCGCAAGGTTATGGGATATAACCGGACATTGAAAAAGGCTCTTCAACTCTGCGTTGGCGCCGATATGATCGTGATGGCTGTGTGTGTTGATGATCGCCTGAACGTTGTTTGCTGTGATGCCGAGCGTTCCGACAAGGCCCCGGATTTGATCTGCGGTTTTTTTCAGGCCGGTGTCGATAATCACGGCCTGGTTTCGGGAGACCAGGAGATAAGAGGCGACATGACAATTCTCCGCCAGGGGCGTCCGAAGGATAAAAATGCCTTCAGCAATTTCTTCACAAGCTTTCAAGACAACACCATAAAATTATATTTCACTTTTTATTCTCTGATGGCATGCAGGCGGTAGCCGCCATCGATATAAATCGTGGTACCGGTAACGTAGGAAGAGTCATCACAAGCCAGATAAACCACGGCTCCGACCACTTCATCGGTCTCGCCGACGCGACGCCAGGGAATATTTCGGGGCCCGAAATCGGGGCCGATATTTTCAATCGCTTCCCGGTACATATCGGTTAAAATCGCGCCCGGAGAAACGGCATTGACGTGAATGTTATGCTCCGCCAGTTCCTGGGCGGCTGCCTTGGTCAACATCAGCAGCCCGGCTTTGGAAACACAATAGGGTGCAAATCGCTTTCGCGGTACCTGATCGTGTATGGAAGAGATATTGATGATCTTTCCATATTGCTGTTTTCTCATAAAGCGATGCACCGCATGCTTGAGACAGAGAAAGGCACCGCGCAAATTGACATTGATGATCGAATCCCATTCTTCGGCGCTGAATTCCCACAGCGGTTTACCAAACTCGAATCCGGCGTTGTTTACGAGGATATCAAGACGGTTTGATTGTTGTTCGATATCGTCAAACATGGTTTCGATCTCCCGGGGATTTTGCACATCGGCCCTGACGGTCCAGGCTTTTCTGCCGGCGGCCCGTATCTGTTCCGCAACCTTTTCGGCGAGCTCGGGTTTGGAGTGATAATGCACAAAAATATCGGCCCCCGCTTTCGCCATTCCCAAAGCCAGTGCCTCTCCGATTCCGCGGCTGGCACCGGTGACGAGTGCGATTTTATCTTGTAAATGCATATTGACCTCGAATCAGCTTTTCAGTTATTACCAGTTGGGTACCTTTGCATACCACTGTGGTCGTTTCGGATCGGGCGGATATCCGTAATCGCTCTGTGCAAGGGTTTTGTATTCATGTTCATATCGATTCATTTTCTCTTCATCGAGTTCAACCCCGAATCCGGGCAAGTCCGAAGGCGCCATACTGCCCTGGTCATACGGCAACATCGCTCCTTTGATGATATCACCGGTTAAATGGTGATAATGCGAATCAATGGCATGAACCAGATTGGGCATGGTCACCGCAACGTGCAGCATGATAGAGAGACCGAGGCCGAACTCGACGCCGCTATGCATGCTCACCGCCAGCCCCAGATGTTTGGCGGTCATATCGAGTACTTTGGTATAGTACAATCCGCCCCAATACCAGGGATCGCTGAGAATGCAGTCTATTGCTTTGCTCTCAACTGCGGGGCCCAGGTGTTCGAACTCGATAACGCTCATGTTGGTGGCAATGGGAATCGGTACTTTTTCCCGTACTCTGGCAAGGCCGCTGATGCCCCAGGTGGGGTCTTCATAGTATTCCAGATCACAGGGCAGCAGTTTCATGCCCATGCGAATGGCAGTGGCCGGCGACCAGATGGCATTGGGATCGATGCGCAAACGATAGCCGGGTCCAAAGGCCCGGCGCAGGGCAACCAGGGTTTCAAATTCATGTTCAGGATCGAAAACACCGGCTTTGAGTTTAAGCGTTTTAAAGCCATAACGCTTAACCAAATCGCGGCAAAATCGAACCATCTCCTTCGGTGTTGTCACCTCTCCCTCACCCTCGCTATTCGGATAACGGTAGAAGAGATAAGCCGACATGGGCACGCGGTCGCGTACTTTGCCCCCTAAAAGCGCATAAACCGGCAATCCCAGTTTTTTCCCCTGCAAGTCATAACAGGCAAACTCCACCGGTGCCAGCAGCAACGGCTGGCGGGTAAAATAACCGCGCTGGGAAATTTGTATGCGTATTTTTTCGAGATTAAAGGGGTCTTCACCGATCAAAAAGGGTTTTAAACCTTCAAACGCCAAAGGGGACACAAGGCTATAGGTTTCTCCCAGTCCGGTAATGCCCTCGTCTGTAAAGAGTTCAACGATATTGCGAATATAATGCGTTGGCGAGGCGTATGAATGACGCGTTGGTGCCTGAATGGGAATCGCCACGAGCCTTGAACGGATATCGGTAATTTTCATCTTTGATGGTCCTTTTATACGGTAAAAGATTAGAGAATACCGTGCTCTTTGATAAACGGAATGACGTTGTGGCGGTTTTGAGCACGGATTCCGCCGACAATATATTTTTCCGCTTTATAGCGTTCAATCGACAGGTCGAGAACCTCACGGGCAATTGGCTTTGGAATGACGATGGCGCCATCGCGATCCGCCACCACGAGATCACCGGGATTGACAGCAACCAAATTTTCTTTTCTAAAGCCGAAATCGAGTCCCGGCATTTGAATCGCATCCTGATAATAGTCGATTTGAATATGACCGCGCGCATCCAGGGCACAGCTTCCCTTGCCGAAAACGAGATAGTTAAAATCGCCTGCCATGGCATCGAGCTGGGAAGCTGTGCCCTGGATGC
>CAZSOP010000049.1:0-13998 GCA_964608385.1 uncultured Cytophagia bacterium | reverse complement strand
TCATGCCGTCGGACTGGTGCAATCTCGGCCAGGGTGTGCGCTCCACCACCCAGGACCTGAATGGCGACTAGTGCATGTGCGCAAGCGAGCTCATCGGCTCCTGCGCCTGGCGCAACGCGCCGATCGGCGAGATGGATTTCCTGGATTCCACTAACACAGATTTGGGAAGAAAAAGCTTGCATTATTATTATAAATAGACTAAGTTTAACTTGGTTTAATACTTTATGGTTTTGTTGGAGGCAAGAATGAAATTGATTAACATACACGAAGCAAAAACCCATCTGTCTCGCATAGCCGAGCAAGTGGCAGCGGGTGAAGAAATTATTGTGGCAAAAGCCGGTAAACCTAAAATGAAACTGGTTCCGGTTGATAACAACAAGAAGAAGATTATCCTGGGCGCATTAAAAGGGAAAATCAATATAAGCAAAGATTTTGATGCACCATTGCCTGAAAAGATACTGAATGATTTTTATGGACTCGAGCAATGAAATTATTACTGGACACCCACATTCTACTATGGTGTTTGCAGGAAAGCGATGAGTTGCCAAATAAGGCTCGCCAATTGATCTTGTCGGCCGATGAGGTTTATGCAAGTACGGTGAACATTTGGGAAATTATTATCAAGCAATCCATCGGAAAGATCGAGATCAAAATTGATCTTGATGATTTAATTCAGGTGATTGAAAAGACTGGTTTTGAAATTTTACATATCAAACCAAACCATGCAGTTAAACTTGCTGATTTGGAAAACATTCACCGGGATCCATTTGACAGGATGTTAATTTCTCAATCCCTTGTCGAACCGTTACGCCTCGTTACCGGCGATTCGATGGTGGCAAAATATAACGCCAATATAATTAAGGTGTGAGTGTTTTTATGCAAACAGATGAGTTGCTCGTTACCGGCTGGAACCATGGCGGCTTGATAGTGTTAACGAAGATAAACGATCGGGGAACCAAACCGGCCCGTTTGTGCTTAATTGAAAAAGGTTGACATTTTCTCTTCTGCTTTGTATATTTACAAGCTTGATTATGGCGCGTTCGTCTAGCGGTTAGGACGCCGGCCTCTCACGCCGGTAACACGGGTTCGATCCCCGTACGCGCTACTGAACACCAGACGCGCCCGTAGCTCAATTGGATAGAGCATCTGGCTACGGACCAGAAGGCTGGGGATTCGACTTCCTCCGGGCGCGCTATTCAGAGGATCTGACGTGCAACCTGATCACCATCACTATATGCGCATGGCCCTCGAGGAGGCGCAAAAAGCGTATCAGCGGCAGGAGGTTCCGATTGGAGCCGTGGTGGTGCAAAACGGCGAGGTGATTGGACGGGGTCACAATTTGATCGAAACGCTGCAGGACCCCACCGCTCATGCCGAAATCATGGCGATAACCGCGGCATCTCACAAAACCGCATCCTGGCGGTTGGACGACACCGTTCTTTATACAACCCTGGAACCCTGCCCCATGTGTGCCGGGGCGATCATGATTGCGCGAATTCCGCTATTGGTCTATGCAGCTACAGACTTGCGCTATGGTGCGGATGGCTCGGCTTTACAGGTTTTGAACCATAAAAACCTGGACCTCGGCACCGAGGTGATCAGCGGGGTGTGCGAAAAAGAGTCGCGTTCGCTTTTAAAATTGTTCTTTAAAGAAATTCGAAAAAAATAACGGAGAGGTGCGAGAGTGGTTGAATCGGGCGGTCTCGAAAACCGTTGTACCCTTTGGGTACCCAGGGTTCGAATCCCTGCCTCTCCGCTGCTGTAAAAAGCGACCTGTATATAATGCCCTTTGGGTCGCTTGTTTTATTTACGGAAACAGGAATTGCCGCTGTTAATATCGGGAGAGGTGTCCGAGAGGCTTAAGGAGCACGCTTGGAAAGCGTGTGTAGGCAACCCCTACCGCGGGTTCGAATCCCGCCCTCTCCGCCATTTGGGGCCGTAGCTCAGTTGGGAGAGCGCTAGAATCGCACTCTAGAGGTCGTGGGTTCGAATCCCATCGGCTCCACTTGGCTGTGCTAGACGGGGAGCTAGCGGTGCCCTGTAACCTGCAATCCGCTATAGCAGGGTTGAATTCCTTTTCGAGGTCTGCTCGTTTCTGAACTTACCTTCGCGAGCAATGTTGAAAATCCAGGTCCTACGCAATAGATACGCCCCAAACCCCGTCAGGAGCGGAAGCTAGCAGCGGTAGGAGTGGATTCTATGTGCCGTGGGATGACCTGGATCGAGTTGCGAACGTTGGCAAGCCGGAAAAAGAGGGGTCGAGGAAAGGTGCACAGCCTGTAATTTTATATTTTTAAATGTCGGGTATATAATGTCCTATTTGGTTTTGGCACGCAAATATCGACCCATGTTTTTTGAGGATGTTGTTGGTCAGGAGCATGTTACCTTAACCCTGCAACACGCGATCGAACAAAACCGCACCGCCAGCGCTTACCTCTTTTCCGGTCCCCGCGGTGTCGGCAAGACCACGGTGGCAAGGCTGCTGGCCAAAGCGCTCAATTGCGAAGAGGGACCTACCACCAGGCCGTGTAATCAGTGCTCCTTTTGCAAAGAGATCAATGAAAGCCGCAGCCTCGATGTCTTTGAGATCGACGGTGCTTCCAACCGCGGTATCGACGAGGTGCGAAACCTGCGCGAGGGTTTGCGCTATACCTCTTCGCCGGGCAAGTACCGCATCTACATCATCGATGAAGTCCACATGCTTACCAATGAAGCCTTTAACGCCTTGCTCAAAACTCTGGAAGAACCTCCCAAAAACGTGCTTTTTATCTTTGCCACCACCGAACCGCACAAGGTTCCGGCAACGATTCTCTCCCGTTGTCAGCGCTTTGATTTCAAGCGGCTGTCGAACAAAAACATCATCCGCCAGCTCGAGATTATCGCACAGCGAGAAAATTTAAGGATCGAAACCGAAGCCCTGAGGCTGATCGCTGTCAAAGCGGATGGCGGCATGCGTGATGCCCAGAGCTTGCTCGATCAGATGATCGCCTATGCCGGTGAAGATATTCAGCTGAAACACGTCGCCGAGTTGCTGGGTATTATCGATCGCGATCTATTTTTCAGAGTGACCGATATGATCAAAGCAAGCGACGTCAAGGGTGTTCTCGAGCTCGCATCGCATATTTTTGTCGAGGGCTATGATTACAATGAATTTCTCCTCGGTTTGTCCGATCACTTTCGCTGTCTGCTGGTCAGCCTGACCACCGGCCAAACCGATGAGCTGGATGTTTCCGAAGAGGACGGCCGCCGTTATCTGAAAAATTGTACGGATTTCCAGGTCGAAGACCTGCTGAGATTTATTAAAATCGCTTCTGATACCGAAGGTATTATTCGCAAGAGCTCGAACGGCAGATTTCATCTCGAAATTGCGTTGGTCAAGATGGTCAAGATGAGTTCGAGCACGCAATTATCGGAAATTCTGCAGGTGTTAAAAAAAAAATCTAATCCTGCCCCGGAAGGAAATCCCGCCCCGGAACCGCTAAAAGCAGGCAGAACCACCCTTTACGACCCGGAAAAAGCCAACCGCTTGTTGATTCCCGACTCTCAAAAACAATCCGAATCCCCTGGAGACCAGCCGAAAAACTCGAATTGCACGGTTGAGCAAATCGAGGACAACTGGCGGCAGATTTTGGAAGAGGTGAAAAAGCGAAAAATTGCCCTCGGCATGTTTCTTTCGGAAGGCTGGCCGGTATGTGTGGAAAACAACCGGCTCGAAATTATGTTTGCCCCGGAAAAACATTTTCAGATGAGCTCCATTTCCAGCGGCAAGGAGTTGATACAGCAAATCATTTACGAGAAAACCGGTGCACACTTGCCGGTTTATTGCAGCATCGATACGAACAACGAGCTGGAAAAGAAGCGCAAATTTAATGTCAATATAGACAAAAAGAGCGAATTCGATAAATTGGTAAAAGAAAACAGCACGGTACAGCGAATCGTGCAACTGTTTGATACTGAACTTGTACAATAAATCGCAAAAGGAGAGTATGATGAATAAAGGCGGATTGTCCGGACTTTTAAAGCAGGCTCAGAAGATGCAGGAAGCCATGCAGGAAGTTCAGGAAGGCCTCGTCAATATCAAAGTGGACGGCAGCGCCGGCGGCGGCATGGTGAACGTTACCGCCAATGCAGCGCAGGACATTCTGGAGATCAAGATCGATCCCGAGGTGGTTGATCCGAAAGATGTTGAAATGCTCGAGGATCTGGTCCTGGCGGCAGTCAATCAGGCTCTGGAAAACGCCAAAAAGCGCTCCCAGGAAGAAATGTCCTCGGTTACCGGTGGAATGATGCCCAATCTTCCCGGAATGAAGCTGCCGGGAATGTAGGCGACAGGATTGAGGGATTTGATTTGAGATACAGTTCACAAACGGTAGAACGGGCGATTCATGAGTTGAGCAAACTGCCGGGAATCGGCAGAAAATCGGCGCAGCGAACGGTCTTTTACCTATTAAAAACAGAGGCATCAGAAGTCCAAGCGCTTGCCGGGGCGTTGAGCGACCTGAAAACAAAGGTCCGGTATTGTTCCGTGTGTTATAATATAACCGAGGCCGATCCTTGTCCCATTTGCAGCAACGAGGAAAGAGACCGCAGCGTGATTTGTATTGTAGAAGAGCCCAATGACATTATCGCTTTTGAACGAACCGGGGAATATCGGGGACTGTATCATGTGCTGGGAGGTGTTTTATCACCCCTGGATGGTATTTCTCCCGACGATTTATACATCAAAGCGTTGCTCGCCCGAATTGACGAAACGGTTGAGGAGATCATTGTCGCCACCAACCCCAGCACAGAGGGCGAAGCAACTGCATTATATCTGACCAAACTTATCAAACCTATGCAGATTAAACTCACCCGAATTGCCCGTGGTATACCCGTCGGTGCCGATCTGGAATATGCCGACGAAATTACCTTAACTCGCGCACTGGAAGGTCGGATCAATCTTTGAGCTTGCCTTTATCATAAATTTTTTTTACTCTATATTTTATTATCGGCACAGGGATATTGTGTTTTCCATCGTATACTATAAATAGAAACAATTGACCTGTGATTACAGATTAAAAGTTCACAAAGACGGAATGCGAAAAGATGAAGACATCCGATATCCTAAAAAAGGAAAATCTTGGGCTTGCTCAGGCTATTTCGACAACGTTATACTCGGGATTTTTCCCCATTGCACCCGGCACAGTGGGAGCTGCTGTCGCCTGTTTTTTGCTGTGGGTTCTGCCTGAAAGCCCCCCGTTATTTTTGCTTTTACTGACGCTTGTTTTCTTTTTTGTCGGAGTGTGGGCGGCCGGCCGGGCTGAGCAGATTTGGCAGGAAAAAGATCCCGGACGCATCAACTGGGACGAGTTCGTCGGCATGATGACAAGCGTCCTTTTTTTGCCTAAAAGCTGGATGCTTTTGCTTGTGGCTTTTTTTGTTTTCAGGATTTTCGATGTGGTCAAACCCTATCCGGTCAACAGAGCTGAAAAAATCAAATCAGGGTGGGGTATTATGCTGGATGATATTTATGCCGGCATTTACACCAATATTTTGATGCAAATTATATTTCGATGGTCAGGTCTTTTATGAAAGTTGAACTTATTTCCATAGGCGATGAACTGCTCATCGGTCAGACCGTCAATACCAACGCTACCTGGATGGGTGAACGCTTGCTCGATATCAATTGTCCGGTACAATGGATAACGACAATTGGCGACGAGAAGGACCATTTGCTGAATGCCCTTGCCATTGCCGAAGAGCGTGCAGAAACAGTACTGATCACCGGCGGCCTGGGTCCGACCCATGACGATATTACCAAAAAAGTTGTTTGCCAATATTTTGGCAGCAATCTGGTTAAAAATAAAGTTGTTTTAAAATCGATAAAAGAAAGATTTGCAAAACGGAATGTCGAAATGGTCCAGGTCAATGAGGAGCAGGCCATGGTCCCCGACGACGCCGAGATTTTGGACAATGATGAAGGAACGGCGCCCGGATTTCTCTTTAAAAAAGAGGGAAAACGGTTTTTCATCATGCCCGGCGTTCCCCAGGAGATGAAGTCGATGATGCTGCGGCACGTGCTGCCCGGCCTCGAGGAGATCATGTCAACAGGTGTGGTCAAGAACCGCATTCTCTGTACGACCGGTATCCCGGAAAGCACGCTCTATTCCAACCTGGACGACCTCGAAGAGCTGGAAAAAGATGCCAAACTTGCCTTTTTGCCCAATTACCTGGGCGTTCGAATCCGTATCACGGCGGTAGCCGATGACGAGGAGCAGGCAAAGCAAAAGCTGGATTCGGTCGAAAAGCGCATACGCGACAAAGTGGATCGCTATATTTATGCCGACCGCGATATTCTGCTCGAAGAGGCACTGCACGATCTTTTGATCGACAAAGACCTCACGGTTGCAGTGGCGGAATCCTGTACCGGCGGGCTGATTGCGGACAAGCTTACCAATGTCTCCGGCAGCTCGAAATATTTTGACCGGGGGATAGTCTCTTACAGCAACCGGTCAAAGCAGGATAATCTCGGGGTAGCGGAAGCGCTGTTGCAAAAGCACGGTGCTGTCAGCGAACCGGTGGCGGCAGCAATGGCAAAGGGGATTCGCGAGCTGGCGAACACCAATTTTGGCGTTTCAACGACCGGTATCGCCGGCCCAGCGGGAGCAAGCAGGGAAAAACCGGTCGGGCTGGTATACATTGCCATCGCCGATAAGCAGGGTACCCGGGTGGAGAAGCATATTTTTCCCAACGACCGCATGGGAAACAAAGCACGCGCAGCCCAGGCTGCACTGGATATTTTGCGACGACGAATAAAAGGTTTGGTTTAGAGCCGCGGTTATCCCGGCCAGTGAGTTGAAGGATTGAACAGCAGTTTTGTTATGGATAAAGTAAGAACATTTATATGCATAGAGTTGCCGCAAGAGATTCAGGACGATATCGCCGCATTGCAACACGCCGTTAAACCGATGGGCCGGGGCGTCCGCTGGGTGCCACCCCGCTCTATTCACCTCACGTTTAAGTTTCTCGGCGATGTCGAACAAGATCAGCTCGGCGAGATTGAAACGGCGGCGAAAGAGGCGTGTAACTATATATCTCCGTTTGCATTACAGGTCGATAAAACCGGCGCCTTTCCGACGTTCAAGCGCCCCAGGATATATTGGATTGGTTTCAGGTCGGTGCCGGACAGGATGCTACGCCTACAATCGGCGATCGAGAATGAGCTCTGCAAGATCGGCTTTGCAAAGGAAAAACGTAAATTCACCCCTCACCTCACAATAGGAAGGGTAAAATACGGCGATGGTGTACGGGAGATTTCCCACTATCTGCAAAACAATTCTTTCGAATCGGTTTCCTTTGATGTGGAATCCGTTACCATTATGAAAAGCGAATTGTCTTCTGCGGGTGCTAAATATACGCCATTAGCCAAAATTCAATTAAATTCTTGAACAGACAATATAAAGGAAACAGCTATGGCTGATGATTCGGAAAAACGCAAGGCTTTGGAACTGGCCATGTCGCAAATAGACCGCCAATACGGTAAAGGATCCGTAATGTGGCTGGGTAGCGACACCACTGTTGCGGTGGATGCCATTTCGACGGGCTCTTTATCGCTGGACGCCGCTCTGGGTGTTGGCGGAATTCCCCGTGGCCGTATTACCGAGATATACGGTCCGGAATCTTCGGGTAAAACCACCCTGGCGCTTCACGTGGTGGCGGAAGCGCAGAAAAAAGGCGGCCTGGCTGGTTTTGTCGATGCCGAGCACGCCCTGGATTCTGCTTATGCCAAAAAGCTGGGCATTGATATCGACAACTTGCTGATTTCGCAACCGGACACCGGCGAGCAGGCTTTGGAAATTACCGAAACCCTGGTTCGCAGCGGTGCCCTTGATATCGTGGTTGTGGATTCGGTGGCCGCACTTGTACCCCGGGCCGAAATTGAAGGTGAAATGGGCGATGCTCAGATGGGCCTGCAGGCCAGACTGATGTCTCAGGCCATGCGAAAACTGACCGCTGCCATTTCGAAATCGAAAACATCGGTTGTCTTTATCAATCAAATCCGGGAAAAAATCGGTGTCATGTTCGGTAATCCCGAAACCACCACCGGCGGACGGGCACTGAAATTTTACTCCTCCGTGCGCGTCGACATACGGCGCATTGCCGCCATAAAGGATGGCGAGAATGTGATCGGCAACCGCACCAGAGTCAAAGTGGTTAAAAACAAGGTTGCCCCTCCTTTCCGGGAAGCGCAATTCGACATCCTCTATGGAATCGGTATTTCCAAGATCGGCGATCTTTTGGATTTGGCCGTGAACAACAAAATCGTCGACAAATCGGGTGCCTGGTTTTCCTATGGAGAGGAGAGACTGGGACAAGGCCGGGAAAATGTACGGCAGTATTTACAGGAAAACCCTAAACTGTTGGGCGAAATTGAAACCGCTGTCAAGGAAGCATTGGGAATGATCCCGGCTGCCAAAACCGAAGAAAAGCAGGAAGAAAAAGCCGAGTAAATGGATCAAACCATTACCTCCATCGAGGTGCAAAAGAAGGATTCCAATCGTTTCTCTATATTTTTGGATGGCGAATTCGCTTTTGGCATACATAAGGATGTCCTGCTCGAAAGCGGTATTGCCAGAGGTGACCGCCTGACCGAGTCTCAGGTGGAAACGATCAAGAAACGGGAAGAGGTCAAAAAAGCCAAGATAAAAGCAGTAAAATTATTGTCGATTAGAGCCAGAAGCAAACAGGAGCTCGACGACCGGCTAAAACGATCCGGTTTTTCAATCGCTGCGATCGATGAAACTCTGAGGGAGCTCGAGCGCCTTGATCTCATCAACGATGCCGAATTTGCCGTTCTTTTTGCCCGCACCAAAATGGCTCAAAAACCTCAGGGCAAGATGGCGCTTTCTCTGGAACTGAAAAAAAAGGGCATTGAGGAAACGGCTATCGAAAACGCCATCGCCAAAGCCTACGAAGGCACCAACGAAAGCGAGGTGGCGTTTTCCCTGGCGAACCGGAAAAAGCAACAATTCAGGAATCTGGAAGAGCAGAAAGCAAAAAAACGGTTGTCTGATTATCTGCTGCGGCGCGGTTTTCGCTTTGACGTTGTCCGCGATGTGTTGGAAAACTGGGATCACCTGGAATTGGAATAAGATGAAAAAAAAGAATTTAAAATTGGGTACGCGCATCATCAAGGCGTGTAACGAGGCGGATTTCAGCCAGGTTCGCTCTCATATTCCGCCCATTTTTCAGACGGTTAATTACGACTATAAAGACAGCGACGAAGGATTTGCCGTTTTTAAAGGCGATCAAAAGGGCTATCTCTATTCCCGACACGGGAATCCGACCACGGATTTGCTGGCGAATCTGGTTGCATTGCTGGAAGCGGGTGAGTCCGGCGTTGCGGCAGCATCCGGCATGGCGGTGATTAGCGCTTTGATGAGCGCCATGCTCGAGCCGGGTGATGAGATCGTATCGTCAAAAAATATCTATGGCGGCACGAGGAGCTTTTTACTCGATTTTATGCATAAATTCGGCGTGAAGACGCACTTTGTCGACATTACCAACATGACACAGGTTGAGAATAATATTACAGCAAAAACCAAAATGCTATATACAGAAGCATTGGGAAACCCCAATTTGGTCATTGCGGACATTGCCGCTCTGGCTCAAATGGCACGAAAACGCGATCTGCTTTTCTGTGTGGACAGCACCTTTACACCACCACCGGTCTTGCAGCCTCTCAAGCTGGGTGCGGACATAGTATTGCACAGCGCGACAAAATATATAGGAGGGCATGGAGACCTCATCGGCGGGGTTTTGGTCGGCGAAAAAATAATTGTCGATCAGGCGGCCCATGCTCTTAAGCTTTTTGGCGGCACCCTGAGCCCCTTTAATGCCTGGCTTGCCGTTCGCGGACTGAAAACCCTGAATCTGCGCGTGGAGCGCCAATGCAAGAATGCACTGCAACTGGCTGGTTTTTTACAGGAGCAAAAGAATGTTACCCGTGTCCTCTATCCTGGCCTTGATTCTCATCCCCAGTACGATCTTGCTCAAAAGCAGTTTTTGAGCTTTGGAAGTATGCTGGCGTTTGAAGTAAAAGGAGGAGAAAAAGCGGCGAGAACCGTTTTGGACAATTTAAGGGTTTGCAATTTCACCACCAGTCTGGGCGAAATCGACACGCTTATCATCCATCCCGCCTCTACATCTCACATCGATCTCAGCGCTGAAGGACGGGCGGCTATCGGCATAACCGATGGACTTTTGCGCTTGTCCGTAGGAATTGAAGAAATCGATGATCTTCTGGATGATCTCGCCGCAGCTTTGGAGCGCGTATAGCAGAATTATTTGAATACAATTTTGGAACGGATTTAAACATGACGTCAAGCGAAATAAGACAATCATTTTTGGATTTTTTTAAAGGCAAACAGCACCACATCGTCTCCAGTGCACCGGTGGTGCCGCAGGGCGATCCCACTTTGTTGTTTACCAATGCCGGGATGAACCAGTTCAAGGATATTTTTCTGGGAACCCTCAAGCCGCCTTACCCGCGGGTCGCCAATTCGCAAAAGTGCATACGCGTATCCGGCAAGCACAATGACCTGGAAGAGGTGGGTAAAGACACCTATCATCATACCTTTTTCGAGATGCTGGGAAACTGGTCTTTTGGCGATTATTTTAAAAAGGAAGCGATTGAATGGGCATGGGAATTGCTGACCGAGGTGTGGAAACTGCCGAAAGACCGCTTGTATGCAACAGTTTTCAGCGGTGACGGAGAAGACAATATTGACGCTGACGAGGAGGCTGCCGGGATATGGAAGCACGGTACGGATATAGATCCCGCCAAGATTCTCTATTTCGGCAAAAAGGACAACTTTTGGGAAATGGGAACCACCGGGCCCTGCGGACCATGTTCTGAAATTCACATCGACCTGGGTCCGGAATATGAAAACATTTCCGATGCGGCTAAGAGCGGCGTCAACAGCGATTCGGCGCGTTATATTGAAATCTGGAATCTTGTCTTTATCCAGTACAATCGCGATACAAAGGGGGCGTTACATCCTCTGCCGGCAAAACATGTGGATACCGGTGCCGGGTTTGAACGCCTGGTTGCGGTTTTACAGAAAAAAGGCTCCAATTATGAGACCGATTTGTTCAGGCCGATCATCGAGTTTCTGGCCGGATTGACCGGACAGAATCCCTATAAAGACAACGACAAAACCATTGCCTTTCAGGTTTTGGCCGACCATATTCGGGCGCTTTCGTTTGCAATTGCTGACGGCGCGATTCCGGGCAATGAAGGCCGTGGATATGTTTTACGCCGTATTCTGCGCCGGGGCGCGCGCTATGGCCGTGTTCTGAATATGACCGACCCCTTTATTTATAAACTGGTGAATCCTCTGGTGGAGATTATGGGCGATGCCTACCCTGAAATAGGGCAACGCCGGGATTATATCATGACTGTGATTCGCGCTGAAGAGGAGAGCTTTAACCGCACTCTGGACCGCGGTCTAGAGATATTCGAGGAAAAGGTTGCCGGGCTTTCGGAAAAAAGTCCGACATTCAGCGGCTCTGATGCCTTTTTATTGCACGACACCTTTGGTTTTCCGCTTGATTTGACTCAGTTGATGGCGGAAGAAAAGGGATTAACGGTTGATGTCGATGCCTTCAACCGGGAGATGCAAGCGCAGAGAAAACGCTCCAGTCAGTCGAGGAGTGCCGATTATGATCATCTCGATCTGGATTCGGAAGAGATACCGGCGTCGGAGTTTGTCGGTTATAAAGAGGATGAAAAACAAGCCACAGTGGTTTTTTATCGGGAAAATCAGCTGATTTTGAACGTCACGCCTTTTTATGCTGAAGCGGGTGGCCAGATTGGCGATAGTGGTATGATTCATAACGACAAGCTGAAATTCAAAGTCAGTAACACCAAGCATATCGGTGAGCACATCGTACATGTGGGTGAATTGATCGAGGGCGATCCGCCCAAAGCCGGAGACAGGGTGACTGCTGTTATTGATAAAGCAAAGCGGCGGGCGACAGAGAGAAACCACACGGTAACGCACTTGTTGCATAAGGCCTTGAAGCGTGTTTTGGGAGATCACGTCAACCAGGCCGGATCATTGGTGCATCCCGAGTACATGCGTTTTGATTTTACCCATTTTGAGAAGGTTTCCGGAGAGAATCTCAGCAGGATCGAAACGATTGTAAATGAAAAAATTTTGGAAAATCTGTCGGTCAACTGGCAGTTCACCAAACTGGAAAAAGCCAGGCAGGCTGGTGCGGTTGCTCTATTTGGGGAAAAGTATGCTGAAGAGGTTCGGGTCGTTGAGGTTGAGACGTTTTCCAAAGAGCTCTGTGGCGGCACGCATGTCCGGGCGACCGGAGAGATTGGAAACTTTGTCATCATCAACGAGACCGCCGTCGCCGCCGGCGTTCGCCGTATTGAAGCGTTGACCGGGCTCAAGGCGCATGAATTTATGAAATCCCGTAATGATCTCTTACAAAAAGCTTCTGCTGTGGCCGGTTGCAGTCCGGAGGAACTCGACAGAAGAGTGCAAACACTTGTGGAGCAGCGAAAGGAACTGGAAAATGACCTGCAACGTTTGAGACAGCAGGAGACACGGGGACAGATTGAGCAGATTCTGGATAATGTCAAAGAGGTCAAAGGTGTCAAGGTATTGTCCGCCCGTGTCGACACCGCGAACATCGACGAGTTGAAGAGCACGGGAGATTATGTGCGCGACAAATTACAATCGGGAATCGGCGTTCTGGGGACTGAAATAGACGGGAAGGTAAATTTTGTTTGTATTGTAAGCAAGGATCTGGTCGAGCAAAAGGGTTTAAAAGCCGGTGATATTATCCGTGAGGTGGCCACCGTTGCGGGTGGCGGAGGAGGGGGAAGTCCGCACATGGCGACCGCCGGTGCCCGGGATGCGAAAAAGCTTGATCTTGCTTTGAGCAAAGTTTTTGAGATTGTAGACAAAAGAATGAAAGCGTAGAGGCAAACACGTGAGCGTATTTGACCAGCTGCTAAAAGTAAAAAAACAAAAAAAAGCCGGCTACCTGGTTTTGATCGATCCGGACAAGCAGAGCATAGATGACGCCACCACCCTGGCGGCACACTGTCAGGATTACGGGGTTGATGCGTTGCTGGTTGGCGGCAGTCTTTTGTTCGCCCATCAATTTGATGTTGTTATCCAGGCAATCAAAGCGGAGTGCAATCTTCCCATCATTATTTTTCCCGGCGGTACGCGGCAGATTTCCCCTTATGCGGATGCTATTTTGTTCCTTTCTGTCATTTCCGGCCGCAATCCCAATCATCTCATCGGTGAGCAAGTCATTGCGGCGCCCCTGCTCAAATCGATGAAGCTCGAGCCCATTTCTACAGGCTATATGTTTATCGAGTCCGGCAACATAACCTCTGCTCAATTTTTAAGCGACAGCAGCCCCATTCCACGGGAAAAAGCGGATATCGCTGTTGCGCATGCTTTGGCGGCGGAATATATCGGCATGAAAATGTGTTATCTCGAGGCTGGGTCTGGAGCGAAATGTCCCGTGCCGGAAAAAATGATTGCTGCTGTTTCCAAACATACCAGGATTCCTCTGATCGTCGGTGGCGGCATCCGCTCGCCGGAAGAAGCCTGTGCCAAGGTGCAGGCCGGTGCGGGATTTATTGTCACCGGAAATGTACTGGAAAAAAGCCCCGATGTGGGTCTGATTAAAGCCTTTGCCGACGCCATTCATCAGAAACAATGAGGTTTAAAGAAAAAGTTATATGAAATTGATCGATATACATAGCCATGTATTGCCTTTTATAGATGATGGCGCAGAAGACTGGGATATGGCCATGCAGATGATGCGCCAGGCGGAAAAGGATGGAATCGATAGTGTCGTTTGCACCCCCCATATTCTATCTGAAAATGATTTTAAAAATGAAGCGGAAATCTATACAATTTTTACCGAGCTGCGTCAAAAAGTGACCAAAAAAGGAATTTCAGTAAATCTGGAATTGGGATC
>CAZSOP010000048.1:0-14351 GCA_964608385.1 uncultured Cytophagia bacterium | reverse complement strand
TCCAGATCTGAAATAATAAAAGTATGAAACTGCCCGATCTCTTCTTTCAGCTCTTTTTCAGTGAGGTCTTTGTCCAGTGACATCTCTTGCTTGTCTACCAGTTCACCACCATCAAAAATACTCGAGACAATGCGGGCAGGCTCCGGAACTATAGATGTTTCGATATGAAGTTTCCGTTTGCCGGCTTTGATGGTATCGTTGAAACCAATGTCCTCGTTGTCTTTAGACATTTTGGCAACTACTTTTTTGTTTTTGTGTCGCTTTTTTCGTTTTTAGGCTTTTCAACTTTTGGTTTTTCGGTTTTTGGCTTTGAATTTTTATAATCGGTAATATAAAAACCCGATCCTTTGAATAACAAACCAGCACCACCGCCGACCAAACGAGAAACGCTTTCTTTACCACAAATCGGACATATTTTTATCGGATCTGCAATGATGCTTTGAAATTTCTCAAACTCGTGTCCGCAAGCCCTGCATCGATATTCATAAGTAGGCATTTCCAGCTCCTTTAAAAAACGATCATAACGCAATTACTGTAAAGCATTCAACCCCTCCTCAATACGATCCATTGCTTTTTCAAGAATTTCCATTGAGGTGGCAAACGATAAACGCACATGTGTATCCATCCCAAAAGCAGATCCCGGAACCACACCAACTTTATGTTCCTGGAGGAGATATCGGCAAAGTTGAAGCGAATTTTTAATGGGTTGTCCATTGCCTTTTTTTTCAAAAAAGGCAGAAACATCAGGAAAAAAATAAAAGGCCCCTTGTGGCAGGACGCATTCGATACCGGCAATATTCATCAAGCGGTCATATAAATACTCTCTTCTTTTGGCAAACTCTGCAACCATTTTTGCGATAAAAGTCTTATCTCCCCGGTAGGCTTGCAGAGCGGCATATTGAGAAACAGAAGCCGGGTTTGAAGTGGTATGCCCCTGAAATTTTCGAATGCCGGCGATAATGCGTTTGTCGGCAGCCAAAAATCCGATTCTCCAACCCGTCATGGCAAAACTCTTGGAAACGCCATTAATCAGCAACAAACGCTCGCGAATGGAAGAGAACTTTAACATACTCACAAAATTGGATTTAAACACAATTTTATCATAAATTTCATCAGCCAATACAAATACAGATTTTGACGCCAAAACATCGATAAGAGATTTCAGTTCGGTCTCGCTGTATACAGCCCCGGTTGGATTTGAAGGATTATTCAAAATAATCAATTTTATCCGGTCATTAAGAGCGCTTTCCAATTGCTCCGGCGTAACTTTAAATCCTTGTTCCTGTTTTGCCGGCAAAATTACGGGATGCGCGCCTGCAAGTTTGATCTGCTCCGGATAACTCACCCAGTAAGGCGCTGGCAAGAGAATTTGATCATCCGGATTACACACCGCAGCGATGGCCTGATAAACCGCATGTTTGGCGCCACAGGTAATAACGATTTGTGAAGGATCATATTCCGCACCATACTCATCTGCAAGCCATTCCGTGATCGCCTGCTTGAGCTCGAATATGCCATCAGCGGGTGTATATTTCGTATATCCCTTATGGATGGCGGTGATGGCTGCTTCTTTTATCGAATCCGGTGTATCAAAGTCGGGTTCACCCGCTCCCAGAGCAACGACATCAACTCCGTTCCGCTTCAGTTCGGCCATCATCCCGCTAAGGGCAACCGTTTGTGATTCGCTGATCTGCGAAAATTGTTGAGATAACTTTGTCATGGCTTTTTCCGGGTTTTATTTGCTCTTCAAACTACAGATACAGGCGACATTAATAACATCATCAATGCTACAGCCGCGGGACAAATCATTTGCCGGTTTTGCAAGCCCTTGAATAACCGGACCAACTGCGGAGGCACCGGCGAGTCGTTGGACCAGCTTATAGCCAATATTTCCCGCTTGCAGATCCGGAAACACCAGCACGTTTGCATGACCGGCAACCGGGCTGTCCGGTGCTTTGCGCTTGGCGATTGATTCCAATATAGCGGCATCGACCTGTAGTTCACCATCCAGCAAAAGCTCTGGTGCGCGCTCATGAGCCAATTCCGTTGCGTTTTGTACTTTGTCCACCAGTTCATGTGAGGCGCTGCCTTTGGTTGAAAAAGACAACATAGCGACTCTGGGGGCCTCACCGGTGAGGTGTTTATGCGTTTCCGCTGTTGCCAGGGCGATATCGGCAAGCTGGTCAGCTGTTGGCTGAGGAACAACAGCACAGTCGGCAAAGGAGAGGTTTTGTCCGTTTTTCAGTATCATAAGAAAACAGCTGGAAACAATAGAAAACCCCTCGGCAACGCCGATAATTTGAATCGCCGCCCGAAGAACGTCACCGGTCGTGTGTGCCGCACCGGCTACACTCGCATCTGCCCGGCCTTTGTGAACCAGCATGGCACCATAATATAGAGGATTAGTCATTTGCTTTTTTGCTGCGTCTTGATCAAGGCCCTTGTGTTTGCGCTTTTCATAATAGACTTCCGCATATTCATCAAAAGCGGAATCCTGCGAAGGATCAATGATCTCCAGCTCATCGATATCAATGTCCTCATTTTGCGCCACTTGATAAATGCGATCGGTGTTGCCGGTTAATATCGGTTTTACCAGTTTATCCCGGTAACAAATTAATGCCGCTTGTAAAACTCTTTCATCTTCACCTTCAGGAAAGACGATTATTTTGGGGTTCTGTTTAGCTTTTTGCCGCATGCTCTCGATAAGGTTCATTGTTTCCTCAATTTTTCGATCAATCGTTCATTTACATGCAGAGGGACAAAGCACTTTGTGTCGCCACCAAGAGATATCAACTCTTTGACGATACTTGAATTCAGATAGGAATATTTATCATGTGTCATTAAAAAAGTGGTGACGATATTTTCATCCAGTTTTCTGTTGACCAGAGCCATTTGCATTTCATTCTCAAAATCTGTTACCGCGCGTAACCCTCTGATGATGGCGGTCGCGTTTTTTTCTTTGGCATACTCTACCAGGAGACCATGAAAGCTGTCGACCTGGACACCGGAAAATTCGGTTATGGATTTTTCAATCATTTCAACGCGTTCCTCCCGGCTAAAGAGGGGCGACTTTTGAGGATTAACCGCAACAGCGATAATGACCTTGTCAAACAAAAAACAGGCTCTTTTAATGATATCGATATGTCCATAAGTGATTGGATCAAATGATCCCGGATAAATCGCGACGCGAATTTTATGGGGTTTCATCATAAGGTTGAAATCTTTAAAAACGTTATTTTCGTGTTGCCCAGTTTTTTCTCTTTTTCTACGATAAAGGATTCATGGATAACAGGATTGGTATATTGGGCATCTGATTCATAAACAATCAATCCATCCGGGCTTGTAATGGTTTTATGCATAAACGCCCGCAACACGGTTGAAAAATCAAAACCATAGGGCGGATCACAAAATATCAGATCATAGTAAAAACCACGTTCATAGGCATAGCTGATAAAGGTCAATGCATTCATTTTAAATACATTTTCGCGCAAACCCAGCTTTTTCATATTCATTTTAATAATATTGACGGATTGATATGCCTGGTCTACAAAATCGACCCGCCCGGCACCCCGGCTTTTTGCCTCAATTCCCAAACTGCCGGTTCCGGCAAAAAGATCAAGAACGGTCGCACCCGAAACATGATTCATCAAACATGAAAAAATATACTCCTTTACCCGGTCGGTCGTCGGACGTATATGGAGGTTCGTTGGAGTATAGAGCCGGGCTCCTTTGTACTGTCCAGCTATGACTCTCATTAAAACAAATGCCCCCGACTGAATAAAAACAAACAGTCTGCAGGGCAAATGATTCGTCTGTTCTCGGTTCCGAATTTAAGACGCATTGATCACTTTAAAACGAAGTACAAAATTAGCGAATTCTGGATGGTTAGCAATTAAAAGTACCTTGGAAACCTTTATCTTAAACTGCCGCTTGGAAATTTCTGCCAAATATGCATTACAAGCCGGCATTAATCCCCGGCACTTGATATATAAAGGCGTTATGGTATAGCCATCTCTTGAAAGGCGTTTTTCCATAGAGCCCTCAATAAATTTCAAATCAAAACGATCGGAAAGTGTTCTCAGTTCCTGCAGTACTGTTGCCGGCGCTTGGTCACTTTTCAACGTCTCGATTGAAACCGGGTCGCCCAGCATTCCAATCAACAGACCTTTAGCCTCCGATGATGCGGTTGGAGACGGGGAAAAAGAGAGGTTGCCGGGTAATTTTTCTTTTAAATTACTAAAAAAGGTTTCCAACTCATTGCGCGATTTAGCAGAGATTTCCGCTTCAATAGAATAATCATCTAATATCAGGGCCTCTACCTGGATAGATTCGGCCGTTTGCAAAAAAACGCTCATTACATTAGATACCAGAGCCAATCCCGCTGTGGTTGTAGAAACGCTTGCAACGGAGGACGGGGGTAATACCGGCCGGCGAGCCTTGCTTTCCTGTGCTAAAACATCTTTTGTTTCGGTCCTTTCAGAAGCGGCCCTGTCTAATACATCTCTTTCCTCTTTAGGTTGTTCTTCGGATGGTTGTAACGTTTGGTCGTCGGTTTTCTCTTCTGTTGGTTGCTCTGTTGTTTGAAAATAGGTGTCTGGAATTTTATCGCCTTTCCACAAATCGCCCCAAAACAGGACAAGAATAACCGTTATAATCACTAGGACAAATGCCAGTATCGGCAACATCGTTTTCTTGCGTTGATTATAACTGGAATATTCCGAGGTGCGATGGAAATCCCGAACATCGGTTTTGTAATCCTCGTTCTCTTCCAGATAAGCTGAACTTTCATCCGAGAATTGTTCATCAATGATCGGTTCTTCTTTCTTTTCTTTATAGTCCTCTAATAAATTCATGTAATCCCTTACTCTTGGTCAATCAATGTATTATCATGCCAACAGATATAAGAAATTTTTCCGGGTTGTTTTTAATTAATGGATCAAGCTCAGTACCGGTCGCCAGCTCTACTCTTTCAAAGGGATCTGCGAATCGAATATCGGCATTTTTTTGTAATTGTTGAAGATAGGGGATTACTTCCACGTCTGCTTTGTCACCAGACAGATAGATTGTATCTAGATTAAGGGAACCAAACTCTTCGGCATACTCTTTGAAAATGTTTAACAATTCTTCATGAATCCGGTTGGCCATTTTTTCGGCATTTTCCAGGTCGTCCTCTTTTTCCCCGCCGGCTTCATTAAGGTAGGCAAATTTTCCATCTTTAGCCAACAGAACATCCAGATTTTTATGTATATCTATCAGCGCTGCGAGTCTGTCCGGTTTTGGCCGGTTTCCCATCAAGCCCCGAATCGCAGCGAGAACATCAATATCGACAACCTGTAAGGTTAATGGCGTACGCACAAAAATTCGTTTGAGATAATCGATTATACGTTTGCGAACAGCTGCTATCAATACGGTATCGGATTGACCGAAATCAGATCGTTCCTTATCATAGATAACATTGAATTCATCGCGTGATGCCGCGAGCCATTGTTCGATTTCCCACTCGATATGATTGTGTATTTGCTCTTCATTCAAGCCCTTATCAATGGTTATGCGTTTTAAAAAAACCATTCGTCGGTCAAGGGCAAAATGAGCGCTATTTGCCAAAATGGATTGTTCGTCCAGTAATTTATTAATCGCGCTTGAAAATGTCGGAATATAATCTTCATTATCTATTGTTTGCTGATCAAAGGGCAAATCGAGTCGGGATTCAGCAACGGATTTGATCCGAACCTGTTCACCCATGATTTCTCCTTCGATGGCACGAAGCCGCTTACCGACAAAATTCAACCCGAGCAGGATTTCACCATCCCCTATGGCCATTCAAGTTACCTCTTGTTGTTTAGTCCTCTTCACTCCAGGAACGGTCGCCGTTTTCAATAGCGCCATGATTTGAAATTCTCAATCCACCTATTTTGTTAAGCAGAAAATCCTTGGCGACTCTCAAGCTGTCCAGAGAATCAATCGGACAGTAGATATAGAGTTCTTTAATAACCGATGTGTCCAAAACAACAATTTTGTACGAATCAAGCACCGTCGGACAGAGAAAAAGCTCATCAAGCACATTCAACGCCATGGAATCAATAACCCGTTTGTATTTTTCATAGGTCCGCAATGAATCCAGGATAAGCACATTGGTGGTATCCAAATCCATGGCATAACCATAATCGTAGAGCGTATCAATAATTGCAGCTGCAGTGGTGTCTTTTTCCAGAACGTCATATATTGTTTCAGCCAAAGTAGAATCGATATCGGTAAAGCGCTTCAGTAGAAGGCCGGTGGTATCGCTTTTAATAAAATCAACCGCTTTTTTGAGGGTGTCTGTGTACGTGTCTGCGCCGCTGTAGGACAGATAGATCAATTCAGCATAAAGAATATGCTCCATACGATTTCGGCATAGTTGGGCATTTTTCCCCTCGTTTTTCCATAAGGTTTTCGGGTATTCAATCGTCCAAATCAGCCCGACAACCAGCACAACAATAATAATCTTGTAAATAATCGAGCCCCTCGCTTTAACTTTCTTGGCCATTATTCCTCCTAGTATACTTGGCTAATCTATAGTTATTTGAGATTTAATTTTTTCAAACGTTTTGTCCCCGATTCCCTTTACTTTTTTAATAGCATCGATAGAAGTGAAGGGACCGCGTTCTCGCCGATATTGGATAATGCGCTGAGACATTGACGGACCAATTCTCGGCAAAATCTGTAATTGTTCGCCGGTCGCCGTATTGATGTTGATCTTACCGATCAACGCTTTCTTGAGATCGGATTTTTGTCCGGCTGTCGTTTCAGGAAAAACGCCTGCTTTTTCTGGCGCCCGAGATTTCTCCGTAAATGTCCGATAAAGCCCGGAATATCGTTCTTCCCAGGACAACTCCGGCTTTTTGTCCTGTTGATTCTTAATCTGTTTTGCTACCAGCCCTACAAGAAACGAAAACAACAGGAACAACAACAATCGCTGTTCTTGTTTAGAAAAACCGAGCATAATCAACTAAAAGCCTGTTTAATCCTTTCAAAAAATCCTTTTTCGCCTTTTTGAGGATACATGGTCTCATATTGCGATAACTCTCGGAGGAGTCTCTTTTCTTTCTGATCCACTTTTTCGGGTATAAATACGGATACGCGTATCAGTTCATCTCCTGCCCCCCCGCGATCCAGATGCGGAATGCCTTTTCCTCGCATGCGCAAAATCTTGTCATTCGGGGTGCCGGGTGCAATCGTTATTTTTGCTTTACCGGTCAACGTCGGAACCTCTACTTCATCTCCCAGAATCATCTGGGTAAAACCAAGATGCAATGTATAAATCAAATCATCACCGTGTCGCTCAAAATACTTGTGCGGTAGTTCTTCAATTAAGACAATTACATCACCGTGGGGCCCTCCACGAGGCCCAGCATTGCCGACGTTTTGCAGAGTTAAATACTGCCCCTGTGAAACGCCGGCGGGAACTTGTACGTCCACCGTTGTCTCGCCCCGTATCCGGCCGTCACCATTACAGTCTTTGCAGGGCTTTTCGATCGTCTTTCCTTCGCCCTTACAGGCCGGACAAGTTTGACTGACCGCAAAAAACCCCTGTCGATAAGCAACTTCACCACGTCCATGACAGGTTGAACAGGTTGTGTGACCTGTTCCAGGACTCGCACCACTTCCTGAACAAGTGTCACATCGGTTATATCTCTTGATTTTAATTTTTTTTAAAACACCCCCGGCAATTTCTTCGAGCGTGAGTTTCAAACGAATCTGCAGATCCGAACCGCGTTGAACTCTACTGCGACGGCCTGAAGTTCCCCCCATGCCGAAAATATCGCCGAATCCACCGCCAAAAACCTCGCGAAAAATATCAAAAGGATCAAAGCCGCCGGTACCGGCACCAAATCCTCCCGCTCCACGCATTCCGGCTTTGCCAAACTGGTCGTATTGGCGACGCTTTTGGGGATTTGACAATACCGAATAAGCCTCACCGACCTGCTTGAACCGATCCTCGGAAGCCTCGTCGTTGGGGTTCCGGTCTGGATGATACTCCATAGCCTTTTTGCGATAGGCCTTTTTAATTTCCATTTCTGAAGCGTCGCTTTTGACCCCTAATATTTCATAATAATCTTGTTCAACCATAGCTACTCACTCACCACCACCTTGGCGTGACGAACCACTTTGTCTTTATAGTAATATCCCGCGAGATGCTCTTCAACCACTTTGTTCGACTCTACATCACTCACTTTGGCCGTCATCAGCGCTTCGTGCTTTTCGGGATCAAACTCCCGGCCAAGAGACACCATCTTTTTAACCCCCTGCTCTTCCAGAATCTTGACCAAATTCTTATATACCATTTCGATTCCCTCGAGCAGAGAATCATCACTGTTTTCCTGTGACGCAGCTAAAAATCTTTCAAAGTCATCCAGGACCGGCAAAAGCGCCGTAACCAAATCTTCGTTGGAATATTTTACAAGCTCCTGCTTTTCCCGATCAGCGCGTTTTTTAAAGTTATCAAATTCAGCGGCGAGCCGCATGAATTTATCCCGTAGCGCTTCATTTTCTTTTTTTAATATATCGTTTTCTTTTTCAATCTCTTCTTGTACTTCAACAAGATTTTCCTCTTGTTGATTTTCTCCTTCTGTTTCTAATGTTTCCCTTTCTTTCTCTTGCATTACGCTTCACCATCCTTTATTTTGATTTGCCCATCAAATACCCCAATGTCTCCGACATAAAGTGTACAAGGGCAATGATTTTATCATATTGCATTCGCGTTGGTCCGATAACCCCAACCGTTCCGATCGCATCTTCATAGCGATAAGTGGTTGCGATCAAGCTGCAGTTTTTCATCAAATCTTCCTGATTCTCATCTCCGATAACGATAGAAACGCCTTTGGATTCATGTTCGGATAAAACGCGAACGAGAATATCTTTACGATCTATTAACTCAATGATTTTTCCGATTTTATTACCCGAACTAAACTCCGGATTCTGTAATACATTTTTAGCTCCGGCAAAGTGAAAAATGTCGGAAGTATATGCTGTGGTTATATTCCTGGATTGTGCCTGCAGGGCATCAATCACTATTTTACTCTGTGCATCGACATCATGGAAGCGTTCTTTTAGCGAATTTTTCAATTCGCTCACGGTCAATCCATATAATCGCTCATTCAACAATTGATTGGTGGTCTCCAGCAAATGTTGAGGCAACGCTTCGTTGATTTCAACAATCACCGTTTTGACCAACCCGGCTTTGATACTCAAAATAAACAAAATTTTGCTTTCAGCCAGTCTTACCAGTTCAATTTTCTCGACCATGCCCTTTTGAAACCGTGGTGCCAGGGCAACGCCGAGCTGGTGTGAGATATTGCTCAATACACGGGACGCTTTTTCCACAATCGTGTCGACGTCTTGAGAAAACCTTGACAACTGTTCGACAATCGCGCTCTTGTCTTCGCTGGTAAGCGGAAAAACACTTTCCAGACCATCCACATATTGACGGTATCCAACATCTGTTGGAATTCGTCCAGCTGACGTGTGAGGATGGGTGATCAACCCTTTCTCCTCCAAATCAGTCATCACATTTCGAATAGTCGCAGGGCTGATCCCCAGTTTATAGTGTCTGGCCAAATATCGAGACCCGACCGGCTCTCCGGTACGCACGAATGTATCGACAACTGCCAAAAAAACCTGTTTTTCTCGTTCTGTTAATTCTTCGAGCACCATGATCCAATAAATATCTTTTGTTAAAATCTATGTAAGATAGAGAATTTCAAACGAGTTGTCAAGAGAAATTTCCCGGCCATATTTTATAAAAACCGCCGGATAGCAAAGGCACTTGCCAACAACCCCAACAATCCACCCAGCGCAACCACCATGAAAAAAGTGCTCAATGGAACGTATAAAAAATTCGGAACCTGGTGGTTGATAAAACGAACCAAGGCATACAAGAGCATAAACGCAACAATACCACCAAGGATGCCTTGCACGAATCCCTGAAGATAGTAGGGTATACGAATGAAGCGCCTGGTGGCACCAACCAATTTCATCGTTTCTATGATTTGTTGTTTAGACATAATCGCCAATCGAATATTGTGAAAAATGATAACCAGAGAACCGACAACGACGAACACAAAAACAATACCATGAACGGTTTTTGCGATACCCGAATAACCGGATAAGATGCGAAGGGCTTCTTCATGGTAGACGACTTGTTCGATGCCGTCGATCGTTTTGATTTGTTCGGCGATTTCGTATATGTGTTCAAACGTTTGATTCTCCGGGGTTAATTTCACCAAAAAAGAAGAAGGCAATGGGTTTTCTCCGACAACATCAAACAAATCCTCCCCAAATTCACGACTAAATTGCTCCGCGGCCTCTGTTTTGGAAAAAAAATCAACCTTATCAACGCCCGGCAACGCCCGTAGCGCCGTTCCGACCCTGGAAATTTCTTTTTCATTCAGAGTGTTGGCGACAAAAGCCTGAATATCAAATCTGGTGTTTAACACCTCGAGGATGCGGTCGGTGTTCAAAGACAGAATTCCAATAACACCAACCAGGATCAGCAAAAAGGTCATTATCAGGACCGAAAACAGAAAAGAGAGCCGACCGCGTCGCCAGCCGTCCCGGGTTTCCCGAATAATGTATCTTAAATTGAACATGAGCAATGTCCTGTCGTTTTCTCTTTACGGCGGCTACTTAACAACAGCATCTGTCGCCCGGATTCCAACAACCTGTTTACGACCATTCTTTTTGATAAATTGCAGCCCGGATCATCATCAGCGAAAGAATTGTTTTATATTTACGATTCTTCCATTTTTTATATGTATGACCCGTCCGGGATAGTTTTTCACCATCTCATAACTGTGAGTGGCCATAATGACCGTGGTTCCTCTTGCATTAATTCGGAACAGAACCCGCATTATCTCTTTCGCGGTTTCCGGGTCCAAATTCCCTGTCGGTTCATCCGCAAGCAACAAATAAGGTTCATTTACGATTGCGCGTGCAATAGAAACGCGTTGTTGTTCGCCGCCGGATAATTCTGCAGGATTTTTTCTGGCTTTGTGACTCAGCCCAACATCAGCCAGTACCCTTAATACGCGTTTTTTGATCACTTTTTCCTTGCTGCCGATAACCCGAAGTGTAAACGCAACATTCTCAAACACATCGCGGTCGGTAAATAATTTAAAATCCTGAAAAACAATTCCCAACCGTCGCCTCAAAAATGGAATTTCCCGTTTTTTAATGAATAACGAACTAAACGCTCCAACTTTAATATGACCCTCATCCGGAAATCTGTCCATGTAAATCGCTCTCAATATCGTCGATTTCCCCGCTCCGCTTGGGCCAACCAAAAAAACAAAAGCAGCCGCAGGAACCTGGAAGGTTATCCGGGACACACCATCGCCGGTCGGATAGGTGATTCTTACATTTTGCAACTCCAGCATGGCTCTATTCCGTTTTTCTCAGGATAAAGTGAATGCGATCCGAGTCTTCTGATCCTTTTTGAAAATTAAAATCATCATAATATGCTAAAATGTCCAGAGAACTCTGGTTAATCATTTGCAATATTTCTTTCAGCGTTCTGATACGCTGCCGGTGCTCTTCAATAAAAATCAACTCGGGAATCCGATGAAAGAACATTTTAAAGAGATTCGTTTGTATCTTTGTGGTTACATCAAAATAGCTGTGCCGTTTATACTTGCCCTGTCTGATTTTTTCCTGATGAACAAAGGCATTAAAATATCGCAAAGAATTTTTAATCGTACTGATATCAAAAACAAATAGTCCTGTTGAGCTTAGAGAATTCGCTACAGCCGTAAAACAGGACAGCCATTCCTCGTCATGAAGGAGATAATTCATACTATCATAAAGCGAAACGATGAGATTAAACCGTTTTCTTGTACTCGGGCGGACCATGTCTGCACACCAAAAATGCGTACGATATTCCTTCTGTCTCGCTCGTCTTCGTGCCTGGCGAAGCATCAGCACCGCTGAGTCGCTTCCACATGCGTTGTATCCGAGTTGTTCGAGATAAAAACAGAGCGATCCCGTACCACAGGAAATATCGAGCATATCAGAGCGTTCAAGGTTGTATGATCTGGCAATTTTATCAATATAATGGGCCCACTTCTCATAATCGACATGATCCATAACATCATCATATATTTCTGCCAGATGCGTATACGGCTGAACGAATTTTTCTTTTTGTATGACGCTCACTTTTCTTCAACGAGTTTTAGAAATATCTTTCGGCTTCGCGGACCGTCGAACTCGCAAAAATATACCGATTGCCAGGTACCAAAAACCAGGCGGCCATCAGAGACCAAACACTGCAGAGAAGGACCGAGCAATGACGATTTTATGTGTGCATCCGAGTTTCCCTCGCTATGGTTAAATCCGGCATGATGTGGCACCATTTTGCCAAGATGATTGATAATATCCCGAGTTACATCCGGATCCGCATTTTCATTAATGGTCACCGCTGCTGTCGTGTGAGGAACGAATATCGTTAGCACACCGTCCTCTACATTGCTCTCATCAATAAAGGATTGCAGTTTTCGGTCGAGTATAATAAATTCTTCTCTTTTGCTGGAATGAATGGTTAATTCTTTCATGTCGCTCCTTGTCTCAGGTTTTCAACTTTTTTTTGCGGGCAGCGGGAAACAAGATATTATTCAATATCAAACGATATCCAGGAGATGTTTTATGTAATTCCAGCTCGGTGGGAGGATCGTTTACATAATGCTGATAATCTTCCGGATCATGGCCTCCCAGGAACGTATAGGTTCCCTTACCATAGTTTCCGTGAATATATTTTACTTGTTGTGTGCCGTCCGATTCACCCATAATGAGAACGCTCGTCTTGATCAATTTCTTGCGAAATCCGGTGGTCTGCCCCATAAATCCCTTGATCACAGATACATGATTCTGAGTCAACATGGTCGGGACAGGATCATATTTGGCTGAGAATTCGAACAAGCTGAAATACTCTGCTTCCGCACCCAGCAGGGGAGCTGAATAGCTCGGCGGTATATCAATATCAGAATATTCGTAGACCAATGGGTCGGGTAAAATTTTAAAATCCGTAAACGCCAGACATTGTGTATAATCCAGTTTCTGCTGAGCATCGCTTGAAACCGGGTCACCATCGAATACACTTGCAACGATATCGGTGTTTAATGCTGCCAGAGCGATATCAATGGTGTCTGTGGCGGAACACATGGCAAAGACAAAGCCGCCACCCGCTATATAATCGCGAATGGTCAGGGCTACTGATTTTTTAAGGTCAGAAACCTTTTGAAATCCCATTTTTCGTGCCATTGCACTGTTCTTTTTCACTTCATCCTGATACCACTCTGTATTTCGATAATTCGCATAAAATTTTCCATATTGGCCGGTAAAATCTTCGTGATGCAGATGCAACCAGTCATGTTCCTGCAGCTCACCATTCAGTACCTCCTCGTCCCAGATCAAGGTATAGGGTATCTCGGCATATTCTAATGCTAAAAGCACAGCATCATCCCAGGGCTGTTTATTTGGTGGAGCATAAATTGCGATGGAAGGGGCTTTTTCGAGCAAAATGGAGTCCATGTTTTCCTGTTCTATATGGGCATAAATTTCCCGTACGGCGGCTCCCTCGGTTATTTCGAATGAAATGCCGCGAACACGGCATTCCCGTTCTATAAATGCATAATAATCAACAAGAAAAGTTCCTCCGCGGTAGTTTAACAACCATTCAACATTTACATTCTTTTGCAAAATCCAGAATGCCAAGCCATACGCTTTTAAATGATCGGTTTGCTCGAGATCCATTTGAATCAAAATTTTCTGAGAGTGACCTGACGAAAAAAACAGACAGACCAACATCAATGGTACGAATAATCTCTTCATCCTCTAATATCCCGTATACGTTTTCGTACTCTTTCAATATAAATACTTTTTGGGTATTTCTCCAGGATAGTTTCATAAAGAGCAATAGCTTTTTCTTGCTCTTGCAGTTCCCGGTCATAAAGCTGAGCCATAAGATAAGAGGCACGGTCGCGATATATGCTGTTTTCATCAGCGACAATTGTCTCGAGTCTCTGTATGGCTTTTTGCGGTTCTCCGAGTATGCGATAAATAGATACTGCCAGAAACTGAAACTCGTCTTTGAGCGTATTATCTTTTTTCAATTCCTCTTCGATGATCTCCAAGCCCTCGTTATATTTACGCCGTTGAATCGAATATAAAACCCGCCCATAATGCACCAGGGAAAGAGAGTCTGTCTGATTCTCCTTGATCAACATAAAAAGTCGCAACACATCGTTGATGACTTTATCAGAAAGATCAGAATCCTTTTTGATCATTTTTCCAAGAGTATCTATGCTTTCAAATGGCTGCCC
>CAZSOP010000047.1:0-14545 GCA_964608385.1 uncultured Cytophagia bacterium | reverse complement strand
CGGACATAGATGCCTGAGGCACAATTGACAATGGTATTATGGGCAATGAGAACACTGTCCGGCCTTACATACCAGCCGCCACCAACAACATAATCCGGGTGATCCATTCCGGCATGAAGATAAATAGCCCATGAACCGCCCAAATCCTGAAAATAATTGTTGATAATCCTGTGTCCGCGGTGTGTGATTCGGATGCCGTGGGTACCGGAGACATCATTGCCGAAAAAATAGTTGCCTTCAACCGTGCAATACATCCCTTGCCGCAAGGTCAGCCCTCCCTTGCACTCGACAAAGGTATTGTACCGATATATATTATAGAGACACTTGTTTGAGATAATCTCCGCTTCACCACTGCATCTATAGAAATAGTTAAATTCAGCAATAATATTGCCCTCCAGGTCAGATTCAGCTCCGGCTGCTACCTTTATTGTTTCATAGCCGTTACCGTCACCCTGCGGCTTGTCCGAAAAATGGTTGTGATCGATTCGGAGATAGCCATACGGAGATGAGGATAATGATGCATGCACCGTAACCCCACCATGCCGTTGTCCGGAAATATAACAATGGTCCAATCGATGATGCGAACCATTCATCTTTACCCAATGATAACTTATCGTTGGGCTGGGAGGATTGTACTCGGAAACCTGAGTATTGGTGAGACGACAGTGTTGGCTGCCATTATCAAAGGTAATCACACCACTACCGTTATAGCCGCCGACAAATCGCAATCCATCGACCTTTAAAAAGCTGCCGCCGATGCTGAGATTGGAGCGTCCGTTTAAAAGCACATGCCCCGGCTTTTCTGCACGCAGGATGATCGAGTCGCCCTTGGCGCCATTGCCTTGAAACGATATCAGTTGATCCGTCCACACCCCCGAGACCATGGTCAGAGTATCACCGGGTTGGGCCATCTCCATGGCCTGTTCAATCTCTTCGGCATTTTTAACCCGGTATTCTTTGGCAAAGAGTGGGATACTCACAAGTATGATCAACATGCACAAAGATAATTTCATTTGTTTTCTCCATTGTGGTGCCATGGTGTCCAATATGGGACTTTTTATAATCATTCGCCGGAATCTGTTTTAAACCATGAATATTGCCATTAAAAATGGAGATCACACCGGGTGATCTCCATTTTTTTGTTCAGGTGTTCATTGGGATAACACGATTCGAAAACGTGTGTTGCTCTTTAGCAAACCAAACCATTCTACTTTAACAAGACCATTTTACGTGTCAGGGTCTGTCCATCCGCATCAATTTGATAGAAATAGGTGCCGGTAGCCACATCCGAGGCATTCCAGGATATGGAATAATTGCCTGCTTGTCTTTGACCATTGACCAGCGTTTCCACCAGTCCACCGGTTATATCAAATATCTGCAATTTGACCATGGATTTCGTATCCAGAGAAAAATCTATGGTTGTGACCGGATTAAAGGGATTGGGATAATTTTGTGAAAGAGTGAACTCTTTCGGAGTTGAGATTCCTCTGTCTGCGACCGATGTCGCATTGGTTGCCCAGCGCGAATCTCCGAGAGCACCGCCGTCATGTGCTTTGCCATAGGCGGGAGAACCGGCCAGCAGGGTAAAATCATGATTCTCGGCATCGGCAAACATGGGATCAAAGTTCCAGATCGTTTCCGTATCCGGTGTGCCGGGATCGCCGCCCGTATCGCGTCCATCGGATATTCTAAAGGCATTATTCAGGATATAGTCCCATGTATCCTCATCCTCGGGAATCGCTTCCATCGCATAGGCGACGTTGAAAACAGCAACATGACTGATACTGGAACTTGCTTTTTCGATGGCAATGATACTGTTGTCCTTATCGGCCAGGAGTGTATCCGGACTGGCAGCAATGACGTTTCTGACAACGGTTGCGTCACAATCATCCGTGTTAACCAAACGCTGATCCGAATTATAAACCGTAATATTTTCAAATATGATTTTAGTAGAAGGTGTGGTTGAATCACCATCGCATTTTACCGTAACCAATCCCTGACATTTTGGGCCATTTCCGGCATTGATAAAAGTACAATTCCTAATGATGAGAGTATCAGCCGGGCTGAATACGCCGTCTCTGCCTCTACCCTTTTGCGCCATAATCACTTCATCGCAATTGTTCATAAAGATAGAGTTTTCAATACGAATAGTGCCTGCGGTACCATAATCACGAACTCTAATAAAGTTTCCTACCTTATCCGTTTCCGGGGATGCTTTTTGATAACAGTTGCTGAATTCACAATCTTGTATGATGAGATTGGGCAGGATCGACCTGTCTGCTGCGTCTTGTCTGATAATTGCAATAAAATCCTTGCTACCAAACGGATTTAAAGAGCCATCCGCAAACCTGCCGTCGAATTTGATGCCTTGTACGGTTAAGGTGATGCTTTCCGTGAGCAGAGCTTCATCGATTTCCAAAAAGCAATCCAGCGTGTCGCCGGGAATAATCATGGGTTTTTCAGTCAATTCTGCTGCCGCACGGATGGTCAGTGTTTGCGTCACAGAGTCTTCATCAAACAACTTGTATACGCCGCCGTCGGTCACCAACTCGATTACCGGATTGGGAACCTGTCCGGAATTAACGACAGCCAGAGCTGCAGTAAGATCTGCATTGGGACCGGCATCGGCTTCCACAGGCAATACGGTTTGTGAATAACTCAAACCCGATAGCAATAAAATAGCGAGAATCGTAACAAAAAGATGTGTTGCTTTCATCAGAACCTCCAATTGATGATAAATGATATGACGAATTAGGCTTTTTCTTTGATTTTCCTCCTTTCCAATTTTCATTAAAAGTTGACTGGTTGATGGTGTTTAATTACATAAATCTATAAATCTTTTAATATTTCCACTCAGCATCTCATGTTTACAGCATAATAGTATATCCGAGCAAAAGTCTGTCCATGCTCTCCATGGCATAGTTTGTGTTGCTCAGATAGGAATCATAGTATTTCAGCCGGCGTATTTCATAGGCCGCATTCAGATAGCCATAAAAAAGTTTAAGACTCAAGCCAAAGGTAAAACTTTCAACAACGGGCCCACGATCTTTAATGGCAGCGCCATCCGGTACAAAAGTTTCAGGAAGATAGCGGTAGCCGGCGAGAAGAGAGAGCCACCCCCACGGGGTGTATTCAGCACCAATGCTATAAACGGTCTGATCGACCCAGCCTCTGTGTGTCGAATCCCCATAGGCAAAATTGAATTCAGCCTCGCTATACTTTGTGTTGCGCACATCAGCGGAAACTCTAAACGGCGTTACCGGTCTTATGCCCAGGCCGATCGCATAGGAGAAAGGAACCTTAAACTCATCAACACCGGAAGTCGTGACCGTATTGGCTTGCATAGCGGGACTGCTCGTCACGGTCGTATAATTCCAGTTCCGTTCGAGCGTGTACCCTGGGCTCAGAGTGAATCCAATATCGATATGGCTGGTTTCGATCATGGTGCCGATTTTTAATTTTGTAGCGCTGAATTCAGAGGTCCCATTCGTGCGGGTACCCAGCGTATCGTAAGAAAAACGAAATTCATTGGAGGTAACGAGATCAAAATATCCCACTCTGCTGAGGCCTTGTTTGTCATCGGTTTCTCCGGAGAACCTTTGCATCGAAATTCCCAGTTTGAGGTATTTATTGACTTGTAAGGCCAGAGCAAAGGTCATATTCCAGATTTTTCCGCTGCGTTCGCGCTCATAATCCGACCAATACATTCGGGTGCTATCTGTGACGTCAACAACCCGTTCAAAAAGTCCTTCATAATAGGTATACCCCGGATGCGGAACCAGGTGAGTATGATTGCGGTCATAATCCCATACCTGGTATTTTTTGCTGTACGCGGCAGAAATGACAACCGACCGGTTCGCAAGTTGAAAGGGAACGGCAAGCGCCACATGGTTGAGGTCAAACTCATTTTTACTTTTTTGCCAGTCTGCAGCCTTTTCGCTATAATAATCCGTACCCAGAAAAGGTTCTTCGGCTGTTAGTGTTGTATCCTCAAGAAAAGCCTCATAGTCATACCAACCGTCGTATTCCGGCTTGGGCACATAGAGGCCATCCAAAATAAAGCCGACATTAACAAACTGACGGCAGGGTCGGTATATCTGATTTTCCCGCCACATTTTATCGTCGGAATTGAGCTCGAATGAGAGTTGCACTCTATCATCAATTCCACTGAGGCCGGCGGGATTGTGAAACAATGCGTTTACATCTCCTGAAATAGAGGTATAGGCGCCTCCCATGGCCAGGGCTTTGACACCGTTTCCTTGCGAAACCGACAATCCCTGAAACGCCAGATTATTTCCCCTGTGCTGGGTCCAGCCAATATTGAAAAAACAGGTGAGAAGAAACAGGATTGTCATTCCATATATTCGAATAGTCTTGATGATCATAATCCAACTCCCAATTTATTTCATAAATCCAATCGTGAACCGATGTACCGAATCAAAGTATTCACCAAACTCATTGTAGGAATAATCGACTCTGGTGTTGAAAAATCTCAATCCAAATCCCATTGTCAGGCCCTGAATATCATAGTTAATCTTGTAACCGCCTCTGAGAAATAACATTTCATTAAAGTCATACTCCATCCCTAGCTGGTATTGCTGCCCATAGTCCCGGGCTTCGACCATATCAAAGGCGAGCAGTAATTTATTTTGATTCATGTTAAAAAACATGGCATTGTCGGGAGCAAAAATATTAAACGATATGCCGATGGTTAATATTTGTGGTAACGGATAGCTTTCATCGATATATTCGATTTCCGGGCCAAAATTCAAAATCGACGCTGCCAGCTGCAGGGAGCGAAAGTCGGTATTATAGATCACGCCACCGTCGAATATAACGGAGGATGCGCTTTTTGCACCCAGGTCTTCTCTGGCATATTTGGCAGTCAGGCCGAAGGCGAACTTGTTGGTCATATATCTGGAGAAGGAAAGCCCAAAGACTTGGGTGCCCGGGCTGAATGTATTTCCAGTCAAGCCGGGATTATAGATTCCCGTCGCCTCATCGCGAAAGAGATATTCCACGCTGGTTTCCTCAATCTCTCCAACATCTGATAACACTGCATGCAGGGCAACTGTACCCACTCCGCGAATGGACTTGGCGGCTGCAACCGCTGTATGCGACATATCGAGCAGCCAGTCGATATAGGATATGGAAACATCAAAGTCCTCTATCCTGGAAAGGCATCCGGGATTGCTGAAAACAGCTTGTGATGAGCTCGTCACTGAAACGCCGGCCTGTCCCATAGCGGTTGACCTTGCATCCGGACTCACCTTTAAAAACTGAAAGGATGTGGTGCCCACCTTGTGGATACCGCCACCCTGGGCAAGTCCCTGCCCATTGAGTGCGAGTACGATTAACAACAATAAAACTGACTTTTTACTGATCATGATTATCCACCTCATTTTAAAAGCGCCTATTTTATAATGACCAATTTGCCTGTTGTCTGCTGACCATCAGGCGTTGTAACAATATACGGATAAACGCCGGAAGCAATGTCCTGACGGTTGCGGCTGATCTGGAACCATGCGGTTGAAAAAATATCATCGTCGTGTTCGATCGTTTCTACGAGCTGACCGGCATAGGAAAAGATTCTGATGGTGCATTTTGCCGGCAAACGGTAGAATCCAACCGCTCCATCCATGCCGATGCCCTCAAAGCCTGATTTTCCGACAAAGGGATTGGGCACGGCATAGACCTTATCGAGTTCAGTCACAGCAGCCACATTTTTATCATGCAGGATAACATTGGTTTTACCGCTCTCTTTGCCTTCATCATCAACCGATGTGACGCTATAATATTTTGATTCGCCCAGTTTAAAAGTTTGATCGCTATCTTCAAAAATATACAGTCCATCCTCATTAACCTCGCCAACCTGAAAAGACCCCATCAAGTTCCACGGACCGTGTCCGGCATTGCCGCGGTAGACGTTGTATGACACTATAGTGTTTTCCAGACGCGGATGGGTAAATTCCTCAGCAGCGCGGTTCCAGCTGATTTTAACCGTCGCGGTAGGCGTATTTTCGACAACAATAACCGGTGCCGGCACCGCCACCGGTATTTTATACTTGTCCTGATTTTCGGTTGGATCCGGCAGATGTTCCGGCCACATGACGCCCTGAGCGGGTCCTTGCCGAACCGGATCGTATTCAATGGTTTTACCCAAATAGGCTTCAAACGCTTTATGGGCGACTTGATTGACGGTGATGACATCGGAATTAATATAATCGGGATAACCGTAATCGTCGAGATAGTTTTCGGTGACGACCTCATTTTCAACGACCACTTTGCGATTCCATGATGGTGCCGGCATATCCGGGGCACCCCTCGTACCGCCGACAAGCCGTTTCCCTGCAGAAGCACCATATCCGATAACTTCCGCCATAACAAACTGTATTTTTTCCCCCAGTTCCAGCGTGTAGGGACCAAATCCGACATTAAAGGCACCGCCGTTCCAGGCTTCGGTATGGCTGCAGCGTCCCCTGCCAAGATATGTCTCTCCCGGTGGGGGCGGATATCCATAAGCCGCAGGAGATCCAAAAAGTTCGATATGATTGGGAGTAAACAGTCCACCCCATCGTTCATTAATATTATTGGCGCGAAAAAACAGCTTCGAAGCGCGTGCATTGTTGGTGGGATTTCTCCAGTTCCAGGGTTGTCTGATGTGATCGTTTTCATCCAGTTCCCAATAATTCCCCTGATCGTCCTCGCCGAGGTAGTTGATCTTTTCCGATTCATTTCTTTCGGGATTATCGGGATCGACAATGGCAAGATGATCCATATCCCATTTGATGAAACAGAGGCCGGGTGCCTGGGGACTCAGGAGACCACCGCCGTTTTTACCGGTTTCGGCCCAGTCAAAAAAATACTCCTTGATTGGCTCGGGTCGTGCAGCTTTTTCAAAATTGACATCGGCAGCCGTGGTCTGCATCACCAGATCAAAACAGAGCCAATAGTCCGGGTCATAAAAATTCCTGCCGTCACCGCGGCTGTAGGCGTCAAAATCCCACGAGCCATAATTGCGCTGAATACCAAACATCGAGGTCGCATAGCCATATTGAAACCCAAATAATATATCATGAAGCGTCGTATCCCGTTCGACAGTACTTGTGTAACCATCGGTATCACCGGTGTGCTCGAGTTCGTATTCATATATAATCATATCATCAAAATCGGGATAACTCCATGACCGTGAGGTTCTGGTGACCTGAATACCGGTAGATGTTGACCACTTGGAAATAATAATTTCTTCCGCTTCGTCGGGATTGTAATCCGGATTCAGAATACCTTGTCCATCCGGTCCGGGTATGATGGGGAAATTTTCAATCTCCTCGATGGATAGAGGGAAACTCCATATTCCCAGCGGAAGTTCTGGAAGTTGTTGTCCGACGCCCCCGCATGCCGAAATGATCCTGTTCTCCAGTCCGGGCCGGCCTTCTACATTGGCGGAGACATGTACTCCGGCGCCGATGATATTGTGCTGACCGCTGTATTCAACCCCGTCGACAACGGTGCGGGAGTATGGCGGCCATTCGGAAAGGGGCAAATCAGTGCGCTCACCGGCCTGGCCGTATTGCCAGGGTCTGGCGATCGTTCCCGTATTGTATAGCGTCTGGTGCAGCATGCCTCTATCCTGTACCCTGTAATCCCTTGACTGAGTATGGACCATCGCCGGCAAAAACGAAAATATGATCATCAGCCGGATACAGTTATGGACTATGTTCAACCGTCTCATTCATCTTCTCCTTGTTTAAAACGTAGACTGGGTTTATAAATAAAAAGTCTGATCTGCTAAAATTTCAAATAAACACCAAAACGGTAATATCTTGGGCTGTTAGCAAGCAAATAGGGCTCAAGCCTGGTGACGTAGGGCGTAAATTCGGTTTCGGTCAATACGTCCTGATTGGCGTTCATATAGCGCGAGTCATAGCGATTGTCCGGTCTTTCGCTAAAAGTTCGGCTATAATGCCAGATCCTTTCATTGAGCACATTAAAAGCCTCTACATAGGCGGTAAGTTTAGTCATCGATCCGAGGTTGAATCCTTTTTCCAACCGCAGTCGCAGATGGTGTTCATCCGGTGTCCGTTGGTTCATTCGCAATCCCTTGCCGGTAACATCCCAGGTAAAGGGTCGTCCGGAGAGAAAGCGGTAAACACCAGTAAGCGCCAGATTTGCCAACGGTTTGAAGTTCATAATTTCAAATCCGGCATTTTCAGAGGTCCTGTACAACACATTGGCAACCACTTTGTGTTTGCGGTTAAAATCGAGATAGATATCCTTTGGATTTCGCAGCTCATCTTTCGTGGGAGATCCTTCATAATGAACCACTTCATCCGCAGCACCCAGCGGACTGCTGGCCTGACCGGTGGCGGATTCCCAGTTGTAACGAAGGCCCCCCTGGATGGCGCCATACATCTTGTCCAAGCTGACGTGAAACCCCTTGATGTCGGCATACTCGCGGTTATCAAAGGTTTCATAGACAAAGCCGTCGCGATCGACATAATGGGCGAACTGTGTTAAATTGCTGACATTTTTATAATAGGCGCTTATATCAAGAGAAAAACCAAAGGGAAACTTTCTCACAATACCCATGTCGTAAGAAATCGTTTTTTCAGGTTCCAGCAATGGATTTCCCAATCGCTCAAAATCAGGATTGCCTTCCAATTTATAGCGGCTGACAAAAATATACTGATAGGCCGGTCGCTGCGTAAAGACACCATAGTTGAGGTGCAGGGCGGTTTTATCTGAAACCGGAAAGGAAAACCCGATTCTGGGTTGTACGACGGATGTAAAACCCGTTGTTTCAGTAGAGGCGTTTTCCTGATCATAATATCCGCCCGATTCCGGATCGGTCGGATCATAACCCGTATTCCTGTAGGGTGCGTACTTGTTGGTAAAATACTCGTGGTTAAAATTATAGAAATCATATCTCAAACCAACATTGGCGATAAAGCCCTCATACTCCATTTTATCCTGAATATAGATGGCACCCTCATAAGGAAAAACCCTGTACCGGTCCCAGCGTACATTTTTGATTTCAGAAAGGCCGCTTTCATAATCGACATCCATATCATAATAATTGAACTGCAGACCGGTTTTGATCATATTACGGTTATCGATTTGGCTGGTTAAACTTGCCACAATATTTGTCGAGTTGGTCTTACTATACCCACGTGATGTGGCCGGTTTTCCGCCGGTGTGATTGGAAGGTGACTTGCCAAAACGCCAGTTTGTATCGTTCTTATAGCCTTGCAGAATCTCATTCGGCTGAGCGAGCTCTATGCGTTCCTGTTCATGTGTTCTTAATTGGTTTACTCTTACATCCAGAAAGGTGGATGGGTTGAAAACATGATTCCAGAAAACACCGTATTGATGGGTGGTCTCGGTTTCTTTTGATACGCTCAATGTCGTTTCCAGCCAGTTCCAGAAAGATGGCAGGTCATTATCGAATTGGTAACTAAAATTATATATAAATTGAAATTTGTTGTTGTTGTTCATCTGGTATACAAGGTTACTCATAACCTGTGTGTCCCGGTCCCGCTGAGGTACCGGCAACGAGGGCTGGACGCTGTTCATCTGGGCAGCTAAAAATAGGCGTAAATTGTTGCCCAGTGGGCCACCGGTTGAAAATTCCATGCGATAATCCGGTTGGGCATAATCGATACCGACCTGTCTTGCCAGCTGTAGAAAGAGGTTTCGCGACAGCATAGCAGCCCGCATCGTGTCCGCCCTGGATGGGGGTGGCAGAAGCGGCCAGCCAAACTCCTGTTCAGGAATATAATTATTGGCAAAACCGACCGCTGAAAAGTCGTATATAGGCTCTCCGGATGTCGGATCGGTGCCTTCCAGCCACTCTTCGGGATCATACAGCATATCATAATATTTCATAATTTTAGGCGATAAAACACTTCCACCCCAGGTATTATATCGCGCATTGGTGCTGGAGACTTCTAATCTTGTTTCCCATTTGTTACCAGCTTCTTTGGGAACCATATTGACGACACCGGAGAGTACATTGCCATACTCTGCGCTAAATCCACTGGTGTAGACCTCTACCTGTTCCAGGGCCAGCGTCATGGGGTTAAAGCTGTTGGAACCGGTGAGCGGGTTGGTGATTTCGGCACCGCCGACGAGATAGATGGCCTCACCGGCGCGGCCGCCTCTAAAGTGACCGCCGACAACATCAGCCTGCAGGTCGATAATATCGTTAACATCGCGTACGCCGGGCAGGCTTGAAATCATTTCCACATCATAGGATTGTTTGGTGGCCGTCAGGTCCTTTTCAACTCTGTCCGGACGATAAGCGCTAACCGTGATTTCCTCGCTTTCCAATATCCTGGTTTGCATCTGGAAATCGATGCGGATGGTTTTATCGACAAAGACTCGGACATCTGTTTTTTCCTGGGCAACATATCCCATAATAGAAGCCCGCACCGTGTAGCGTCCAGGGGGAATATTAATGATATAATATTCTCCATTTACATCTGCAGCCGCTCCTCTTGTCGTACCAATGAGCTGAATGTTGGTACCCGGCAGCGGTTCACCGGTCTCTGCATCGGTAATCTTGCCCGCGATTTTACCGGTGGTTCCGGCATAAGCTAAAGCCATAAAGAAAAAGAAAAGGGGCAATAACAGAAGCAGAACCCGCCAAAGCATATTTTTCAAACGTTCACTACCCATTCAAAACCTCCACATTAATATAAAGTGAGTCAGGTTTATTCGAAACGCTATAAATGGAATTTTATGCTTGATATCATTATCCGTTGACCAAATTTGTTGCGATTAACTACGATGATCCAAAACAAATCCATACTGGATTTCCATCGGAGATGAAAAAGTAGAAGAGTTGTATATTAAAAATAAAATTCAACAAAAGCCTTTTATGGGTTGTTTAAAAATGATTTTCAGTATCAAGTTTTAATGATAATAGCGATAGAGCGGGGATATTTTTCGTCTTCAATGATAAAGGGTTGAGTTGATCTGTGGTTCGAAAAGTTGGCATGGGTATTCAATCATTCGTTATGATTAAAAAATGTCTATATAGAGTTACAGCAAAATATGATTTATTTCAACGTAATAACGGTATGTTACTGGTAAATTATAGTTACGCAACGTTTATTCACTACAAGAATCCGAAACCCGATGAATTTAGGCACAAGAAGCCAAGACGACACCTTGTAACATATTATAAACACATGATTTATTATGAATTAGACTCTTGGTAAAAAATGCAGTGAATTGTCGATTTTGCTTCATAGGACATCATTACGGGGGAACTTGTCGGCTAAAAAAGCGCTATTAACCCGTAATTACGGGTTAAAAAAAATCATGATACAACACATCATAAGGATTAAAAGTCTTTATATAACAATATTATTGTATGGGCCTGATAATAAACCGGGGCGACTCGATTGGTATTCATCCTGTGGCGATGGCGGATATTTTCATCTATTTCTGTTTATCTCTATTTTAAGGTTGCATCTCAGATACAAAAATAAGTATATTTTAAACAGAAAAACCCAAGAGCTATATGCACAATACAAAAGTAAAAATGTTTCTGGAAAAAGTCCTGCAGAGCAAGGAATTCGTCGAATCACAAATGCACCAAAAGCTTTTGGAATACCTCGTCAAAGCTTCTTTGGACGGTGATATTCCCAAGGATTCAACGATTGCTTATGATGTTTTTGATGCAGATCCTAAAGATGATAATGACGTAACCACCAAAGTTCGCGTCTATGTTCACAATCTTCGCAAAAAGCTGGCCAGCTATTATATATATGAGGGAAAAGAAGACGAGATACGCTTTGAAATTCCCAAGGGCCATTACAAAGTTGTTTTCAGGGATCAATATAAACCGCGAAAATGGAAAAAGCAGAGCAGGTTGTTATATGCCGTACTGGCCATCCTTGCTATCAGTATGGCCCTGAATATTTTTCTGTTGCAATCTGGACAGTCAGGAATTTCCCTTCATATCCCGGTCAAACACAACAATCCGGTTTGGCAAGAGTATTTGACGGATGACTTGCCTACGCTTATTGTATTGGGGGATTATTTTTTATATGTGGACATGTATTTAAATGATAGAAACCGGTATGTGCGGGATTTCCAGATCAATTCTCTCCAAGACTTTGAGACATTTATGTCCAGCTATCCGGAATATAAAGAGTATGTTTTCAATACCGAGCATTCATTGCTGGGCAAGCTGGCTCCCTGGTGTCTCTATGAATTGACATCCGTATTAGCGCCCTTTAATTCAAAGATCGATTTAAAGCTATCATCACAGTTTCAATGGGGTGATCTGAAAAACCATAATGTTATTTTTGTGGGTGCTTTTAAAACCCTGGGTATTCTGGGTGAACTGGTAAAAGATCTGCATTTCACCTATCAGATTCATCCGAACAATTTATATTATCATCCGCAAGACGCAGACACGTCCTATGCCTACCACGCCCTTTCCTCCATGCCCTCCACTAACCCGTATGAAACCGACTATGCCGTGATTGCCAAGTTTCCCGGTCCCAATAATAACGTCATAACCATTTTTACATCAACGCGGGACATCGGCTGCCTGGCCGCAGTGGATTTTTTGTGCCTCCCTCAATATCTGGATCCTTTTATCAAAAATCATATCAAAAAAGCGTCACGAGCAAAATATTTCGAAACCATTCTTGAAGTCAGGGGATATGAACGAACCGTGGCAAGTATCGACCTCCTGCATTTTAATAAAATCGATTCAAAGCCTTGATGACATCGGGTTGACCGGTATGGTAATCATTGTGATATCCCGGATGATGAATAATAGGCCGAGCTCCCTCCTGTTGCGCAAACATAAACCTGGTATTGTTAATTTCTGGCTTTTTGGGGCAGTGCATTCATTTTCCATTTAAATGATTATTTAAATACCCAATCAAAGATACCCCCACCACAAGTTAAAAAAGTTATGATGATTGAGGTTGCATTTGTCATCGAAACGATCAACAATGGCCCGAAAAATGTCTACATCCAATCGGCAAAACTCGACGGTAATCCATTGCAAAAACCCTGGTTTTATCATGACGAACGTGTCAACGGCGGCAAGCTTGTGTTGACCCTGGGCGCAACGCCCAACAGGCAATGGGGCAGCGGCCCTAACGATGCTCTGTTGTCGCTGTCGGATGAAAAGTAGAGGTTGTTCTGCTCAACATGACATGGTGCCGGAGAAGCTATCAAGACCCACCGGCGCAGAACGCATTATTTTTTTGTTAGGCGATGTTTATCAGACTTGGCAAGCAGTCGATCGAGCTTTGATTTGACAACCATACTTGCGATTTCGCTGTTTTTCAGTTTTCCGCGCGCTTTGCCCAGTCTGATGTGCGCATCAACCGAATTTTTCGGGACATGGGGTTGTTCGGCTTTGGGTTTTCTTTTTAATCGTAGCGCGTTTGTGGGGCAGGTAGAAATGCACAGTCCACAGCCGATACAGCGATCCATATCAAGCACGGCAACTCCATTGTCTAACTCAATAGCTTGCATTTGGCACCGTGTTTTGCAAACTCCGCATCCGTTACAGGTCTCACGATCCAATTCCGCTACAAACGGCGTGGAAACGATAGAGGCCGGTTTTGGATGGCGTTTGATATTTATCAGTACTCCGCAACAACAGCCGCAACATGCACAGATCGACATCGGTTTTGCAGAGTTCCCCGGTTGCAAAACCAAGCCAGCCTTATTGGCGATCTCGATAATCTGTAATGTCTCTTCAATATCAATCTCACGAGCCATATGATTATGAAGATAATAATCTGCGGCCTTTTCAAATACAAGACATACTTCTGAAGGTTTACCGCACCCCTCCCCCAATAGTTCTTTTTCTTGTCGGCAAATACAGGGCGCTACAGCGATTTTCTTTACAGATCGAATGATTGCTTCTGCTTTTTCATAGGGTAATATTTCCCGCTCAATCTCTATGCTAATACCAACAGGTATTGTGCGCAACTGAGGAGTTTTTTTCCAGTGTTCCAGATTAAACCATGTGGAGGAATATTCTTCAAAATCCCTGGCGAGATTTGCATTTAATTTGTTCAGCTGGAATTCATAAATGCCGATGACAAATTCCGTTGCTTGATAGAGAGGTTCCCCGTCATCTTCATGATGAACAAACAAGAGGCCCTTTGTCTCCATCTGTTCGAGTAATGCTTTCGTATCGCCAACAGTCATACCGGCTCGACGAGCAAGAACGCGTGCATTTTCTGCAATTAAGGTAAGATGCAGACTGAGGGCAGCTTCCTCAGGCGTAAAAAGCTGCTGAAGAATTCGAATTTCCACGCCACTTTCTGCAGCCGGATAACCAGCAGGCAAATTATCAAGATGCTGCGCCAGTTTGTGATAAACATCTGTTTGCATAAAAATCACCCTTGGTGAGTGTGTAGCATATATAACTTTTGAGATGCTTGTTTGAAGGTAATATATTTATGCAAAATATTCTATTAGAAAATAACGGATATCACGATTTATTTTCCGGTAATGTCCGCCAGCTGGCGGACGTGTCCGCCCTTTGGCGGACGTGTCC
>CAZSOP010000046.1:0-14596 GCA_964608385.1 uncultured Cytophagia bacterium | reverse complement strand
TCAGCGCTCTTGGCGAGCTTGGCGGTTTTGGGTACGCATTAACCGGATGATCCTGTTTTTTTTATGTCTTCTTTCGACCTAAATTTCTATAAGGTATTAACATGCTCGGACCCGTTGCCATTGTATCTCTATAATCCTCAAGGGTAACTTTCTCACCCCCCGAATCTTTGTAAAAATAGACTTGCTTCTCTACCTCTGTTTATGTATCATTTATCATTACCCGCATTGAAAAGGAAAAGCAAATGCCAAAATGGATATGCACTCTTTTGATCTTTGTTTTGGCCTGCCATGCTCAAGAGGTCATCTATTATGTTTCTCCACAGGGGAATAACAGCTGGTCCGGAAAAATCGCCGCGCCAAACAGAGACCATAGCGATGGGCCCTTTCGCACACCGGAAAGGGCACTGCTGGCGATCAAGAAAAAAAAATCCGAAAAGATGATGGTCTATTTTTGCCAGGGCATTTACAATTTGGAGAGCACTATTGGCTTTTTACCCGACCACGGCGGAACTGCTGATTACCCGGTAATCTGGGCCGCGTTTTCAGATGAACACCCCGTGTTTACCGGTGCAAAACCTTTACACGGCCACATACGATCTCACCACCCTTTCCTTAATTCAAAGGGTAAAGGCTATATCGTCGAATATGATCTTGAAGAACAGGGTATTGTTGAATATGGTGATATCAAGCCGCGCGGAGCACCGCCGCTACAGCTCTTCTTTAACGGTCGCCGTATGAGGATGGCAAGATATCCGAATGAAGGCTGGCTCAGGATCGCAGATGTACCTCAGCACGGGGACTCGCTCTTTCACAAGGGATTGGAAAGAGAAAAACGCCATGACGGCGTTCCGGTGGGCAGACACTACGGTCGGATTGTCTACTCCGGCAACAGACCGAATAAATGGCACTCGCCGCAACAGGCGTACGCTCACGGTTACTGGACCTGGGACTGGAGCGATTCATACCAAGAGATAAAGGGCATCGACACCCTGAAAAAAGAAATCACTTTCGCTGCTCCCCACCACCATTATGGCTATAGCAAAAATCAGCGCTATTATTTTTTGAATATCATCGAAGAGCTCGACAGCACCGGTGAATGGGTTTTGGACCGGGCAGAAAAAAAAAATATATTTCTGGCCGCCGACGGACCCGGATTCAGCCGATGTATATGTTTCCATGCTCTCGCAGCCAATCATGCGGATAAACGCTTCATATATATCGATTCGCGGGTTGGAATTCAGCTCGAGCCGGGGTGAAGGCGTCGTAATCGAGGGCGGTAATCACAATGAAATTGCCGGCTGTACCTTCCAACATCTTGGCAAGCAGGCGGTGGTCATCAACGGAGGTAATCATAACGGCGTCAGGTCCTGCAATATATCCAATATGAATCTGGGCGGTATTGTATTAAAAGGCGGAAATCGCCCGACCCTGCAACGCGGAGAAAATTATGCAATTAACAATCATATCCATCACTATAGTCAATGGGTGAGGACCTGGCAATTGGGCATCGATTTATATGGCGTGGGTAATTGCATCGCTCACAATCTCATCCATGATGCTCCCCATGAAGCCATCTATGTGCGGGGAAACGATCACCTCGTCGAGTTTAACGAGATTCACAGTGTCTGTCAGGAAACCGGAGATGCCGGTGCGATTCATACGGGAAGAGATTATACCTGGCGCGGAAATGTGTACCGCTATAACTATATTCACCATCTTCAAGGCCCGGGACTACACGGTGTGACGGCGCTTTATTTGGATGATTTTAGCTCCGGCTATACGCTGTACGGCAATATCTGTTACCGCTCGGGTCATGGGACATTAATCGGCGGTGGCCGTGACAATGTGATACAAAACAATCTCTACATCGATTGCCACCCCTCTATTATTCTCGACGCCAGAGGCTTGAGCTGGGCTTCTTACTATTTCGACGGTACCTATAATGTACTCTGGGAAAGAATGGCGGCTATGAACGCCACCCACCCACCTTTTAGCCGACGCTATCCCGAGCTGCTGACGCTTAAAGAGGATAATCCCGCCGTACCCAAAAATAACCGTATCCTGAACAACGTTTCCTCCGGCGGACGCTGGATCGAGCTCTACGATTACTATGCCTTTGAACCAGATGTCTATACGATAAAGAATAATCTTATCGCAGATGCGGAACTATTAAAGCGCATCCAATTTCCTCCCAACGGCTGGGAGCCCTATTATCTCGATCTCAACTCGACAGAGGGATATATTGTTTTTGAAAATAATGATGCACCGGCAAACAACCTGCTCCCGGGCAATATGATTACAAATAATGCAGGTCTGAAAGAAACAAAGAATAAACGCTTTACTCTAAAGCCGTCCAGTCCCGCTTTTGAGTTGGGATTTAAAGCAATCCCTGTCGACAGCATTGGATTGATATCAGATCGTTACCGAAAGCTGCCGGCAGATAATAACAACGCTACAATGCAATAACCGGATTCAAGGAGCAAGGAGAACAAAATGAAACTTGGAATTCATGCATATGCATGGTGCTCACAATGGAGCAACGATACGCTCGATATCATAGACCGGGTTAAAAAACTCGGACTCGATTTTATCGAAATTCCCTTAATGGTTCTCGAAACCTTTGATGCAATGACCGTACGGCAGAGACTGGAAAAGGTGGGTATCGATGTCTGCACCTCTACTGTTCTGCTCAATGATACCGACATCACCAGCGAGGATGAAGCTATCCGTACAAAAGGGGTAGACTACCTCAAAGCGTGTGTACGCACGACCAGCGAAATCGGAGCGCAAAATCTATCCGGAGTCATCTATTCCCAACACGTTAAACCGACAATCAAGGCGCCTACTGAAAAAGAATGGCAATACTCTGCTGACAGTTTGCGTACGGTGGCAAGATATGCTCAGGAATTCGGTGTTCAAATTGGTCTGGAACCGGTTAACCGATATGAGACCTATCTCATCAATACCTGTTCCCAGGCGTTGCGTCTGAAGGAAATGATCGGCGAAAAAAACGTTAAAATTCATCTGGACACCTATCACATGAATATCGAAGAGAAGAATTTTTATGACGCCACCATGCAGGCGGGCGAGGAGCTGATTCATTATCATCTTTGTGAAAATGACCGCGGCATACCCGGCACCGGCCTGGTCAACTGGGATGATATTTTTCGCGCCCTCGGTGAACTGAATTATCAGGGATATGCAGCGCTCGAATCCTTTGTAGATATGACCGATAATATGAATACCTGGGTTTGGCGCCGGCTTGCCGAAGACGGAGACACGCTGGTTCATGAGGGTATAGCCTTTATTAAAGAACTGATGCGTAAATACAATTTGGGTACATCATGAAACAGACACAAAAAATGATCAGTGCAGCGATAGTATTCATCTTCCTGATCTCTTGTAGCTGTAACCGACAAGAATTGGGCACCAATGCATTTTTCATTTCTTTAGAGGGTAACGATAACTGGTCCGGCCGCCTGGCTACGCCGAACAAAAACAAAACAGATGGTCCGTTTGCCACGTTTCAAAGGGCTAAATCAGCTGTGCGAAGCCTGAAAAAATCAGATTCACTGACTGCTCCCGTTCATGTTTATGTGCGGGGCGGTGATTATGAATTTCATACGTTACTTCAGCTGAATGAGAAGGATAGCGGAACACCGGTTTCGCCGGTCAAATGGCAGGCCTATCCGAATGAAAAGGTTACGCTGAGGGGGAGCAAAATCATCACCGGATTCAAAGCGATTTCGGACAGCAGCATTCTCAAACGATTTACCCCCCAAGCCCGTGATTATGTTTTGATGGCGGATCTAAAAGCCCAGGGAATTCATGATTACGGACGGCTCAAAGCAAAAGGGTTCGGCCGCAAACCAATCCAACCCCTCACCATGGAGCTCTTTTTCAATCAGCAGCCGATGGTCCTGGCGCGTTATCCGAATGACGGCTGGCTGACCATCAAGAACGTGCCACAAGACGGTGACAAACCGGAACATGCAGGCAGCGCCGGTAACTTGTTTAACGGTATCCCCGCCGGCCGTCACTATGGACGCTTTGAATATAATGGCAATCGCCCGAGTCGATGGCATGACTTTGACGACATATGGATGCACGGTTTCTGGACATGGGACTGGGCCGACACCTATAACAACGTTGCAGAAATCGACACGATAAACAACCTGATCTATCCGGCAAAACCATATTGCAACTACGGTTATCGCCAGGGACAGCGATATTATTTTCTCAACATTTTGGAAGAACTGGACGCCCCCAAAGAATACTATATCGATCGCGATAACGGTCTTCTCTATTTCTGGCCGCCATTCTCTGTCAATGAAGGAAAAGCCGAGGTCTCGATGCTGACCGATCCTTTTTTCCGTCTTGATAATTGCCGTCATGTGGAGATCAGCGGATTCATTTTTCAAGCCTGCCGGGGCAAAGCCTGCGTGGTCACCGGTGGAGAACGAAATTTGATCGCCGGTTCTGTTTTCCGCAATATCGGCAATGAAGCGGTTGTCTTTGAACAGGGTTATCAAAACGGCATAAAAAGCTGTAACCTCTACAACCTTGCCGGCACGGCAATAAAACTGCACGGCGGTGACCGGCCTTCTCTAAAACCGGGGAACCTCTATGCGATCAATAACCATATTCACCATTACGACAGGGTGTTTTATACATACCAGGCCGCTATAGATATTGACGGCGTGGAAAATCATGCCGCCCACAATCTTATCCACGATGCTCCGCATATGGCGATTCTTTTCCGAGGCAATGAACATCTTTTGGAATATAACGAGGTCCATACCATCGCTGAAAAAACCGGAGATGTCGGGGCTTTTTATATCGGCCGCGACTGGAGCTGTCGCGGCAACGAGATTCGCTATAACTATTTTCATCACATGCACGGACCGGGATTACACGGCGTCAATGCTGTCTATCTGGACGATTTTGCCAGCGGTACCCTGGTATTTGGCAATCTTTTTTACAAGGTTGACCGCGGGGCCTTTATCGGCGGCGGCCGGGATAATATCATCAAAAATAATATTTTTGTCGACTGCTTTCCGTCCATTCATGTAGACGCAAGGGGACTGGGCTGGGCGGATAAATACTTTACCGGTGAGGTGACAACCCTTTATGACCGGATGAGTGCCATGAACTATGACCAGCCACCCTACAGTGAAAGATATCCCGAACTGCTGACCCTCTATGAAGATGAACCCGCCGTGGCAAAGGATAATGTGATTACACAAAACATTTCGTACCAGGGTCGCTGGATGGATATATATGATGGTTTGGATTTTAATGATCTCCACGTAAAAGACAACCTGATCGCAGCTTCCGAGCCCAGCCAATGGTCTCCATTTGACGATCATGTCACCGAGAAAAAAAACTGGATATATCTAACCTTTGAAAACGATAACCTATCGGATGAACTCAATAATACCCAAAATCTCGTCATCGACCATGATCCCGGTTTCAAACATGCCGAAAGCAAAAACTGGAATCTGGAGAAAAATTCTCCCGCGTTCGGGCTGGGGTTTCAGCCTATTCCTATAGGAAAAATAGGATTAAAAAACGATATATATCGAAAAACTCTGCAAAATCTAAAATAGATCATTCTACAAAAAACAGGTAATTAAAATGACATCAAAAGAGAGAATGGTAACAGCCATTGAAAACAAGATACCGGATCGCCTGCCGGTAACAACGCATCACATCATGGAATCGTTTCTAAAGGATAAACTGGATGGAATGTCGACACAGGAATTCTTTGACGAGTTTGGTTTTGATCCGATCCATTGGACGGTTCCTCACAAGGCGGATAAAGAGAAAGGTTTTTTTGTCGATCCCGAACGCACCGAACCGGGATTTCTGCAAAGCAGATGGATATTCAGCGACTCGTGGAGCATTGATTCACAACCGGTCACAGATTCACAATATAATTCCGAACGCTTTACCATCCATACCCCAAAAGGGGAGTTGACCATGGTCCTGCAATCGAATCCACATACTGCGTGGGTATGGGAACACCCGATCAAAGAAAAAAGAGATATCGATCTTTTGGCCGCCTATATGACATATCCGTTATGTGATGTTGACCAGGTAAACAAAGAAGCAGAGGAATTCGGACAACGGGGATTAATCCGCGGACACATCGTCGGCTTTGACGTTTACGGACAACCGGGTTGCTGGCAGGACGCCTGTTGTCTCGTGGGTACGGAGCAAATGATCATGTACGCCTATGATGATCCTGAATGGGTTCACGAATTTTTGACGATTTTGCTACAGCGAAAGAAAAAGTTCGTTCAATCCCTTAAAGGGGCGAAATACGACATCCTTGAACTGGGCGGTGGTGATGCTTCTACGACCGTCATCTCTCCGAAAATATTTAATGAATTCGTTGCACCCTATGATAGTCAGGTGATTGCTTTGGCACACGATGTCGGCCAGAGGATCGTCTACCATACCTGCGGCGGCATGATGCCGATACTTGAAGATATCGCATCGATGCAGCCCGACGCCATGGAAACGTTTACCCCCCCTGAAATGGGAGCGGACGTAAATCTGGCAGAGGCCAAAAAACGCATCGGCACTAAAGTCGCTATGATCGGAGGATTCGATCAGGTCCATTTTTTTACCGATCGTTCTCCTGAAGAAACCAGAACAGCCGTCCGGCGCTGCTTTGAAGAGGCCGGCGATAATGGCGGTTATATACTGGCTCCGTCCGACCATTTTTTCGAAGCGAAAATCGATTTGCTACACGCTTTTGTTGATGAAGCCAAATCATGCACATATCAATAAACAGAGGTTTTATTTATGGATAAGAATCAATGCGAGCGCTATCTGCAGCTCTACAGAGATGGTTTGCTAAACAACACACTGCCCTTTTGGATCAAAAGTGCTGTTGACACGAAAGACGGCGGTTATCTCTTTTGTCTGGACCGGGACGGCTCGATAGTAAGCACAGATAAACCCATGTGGATCCACGGCCGATTCGTTTGGTTGCTCGCAACGCTTTACGACACAGTCGAAAAGAGAAAAGAATGGCTTGATCTGGCACAGCATGGTATGGACTTTATCGACAAATATGGTTTTGATCAGGATGGCCGCATGTTTTTCATGGTAACCAAAGAGGGTAAACCCTTGCGTAAACGCCGTTACCTTTTTACAGAATCCTTTGCCGTAATTGCCATGGCTGCGTTGGCCAAAGCCGGCGGCGACGCCAAATTGGCAAAGCGAGCCCTGAATCTTTTCAAGCTGATTATCCATTATCATACAACGCCCGGCCTGTTGCCCCCCAAAATCATACCGGAAACGCGTCAAAGCAAGGCCCTGGCCATGCCCATGATTCTGATCGCAACGGCTCAGGTTTTAAGAACGGCGGTTTCAGACCCGGTCTGTCAGGAATGGATCGACCGATCGATTAAAGAGATCAAAACCGATTTTATGAAAGAAGAATTTTCAGCCGTACTCGAATCCACCGGTCCGAAGGGTGAATTCATGGATACCTTTGAAGGCAGAATGATCTGTCCCGGACACGCCATCGAGGCCGGCTGGTTCATTCTGCATGAAGCCAAATGGCGCAACAACGATACGGCTCTCATTGATATCGGACTGAAAATTCTCGATTGGTCCTGGAAATGGGGCTGGGACGAAAAAAATGGAGGCATTCTCTATTATCGCGATGCCAAAGGACATCCTCCGGCCGAATATTGGCATGATATGAAATTCTGGTGGCCGCAAAATGAGGCCACTATCGCCACTCTGCTCGCTTATGACCTGACAAAAGATGAAAAATACCTGCAATGGCATCAGATGGCGCATGATTGGGCCTATAAGCATCTTCCCGATCCTGAATACGGCGAGTGGTTCGGCTATTTACATCGCGATGGAACGATTTCTTCAACGCTGAAAGGCAATTATTGGAAAGGTCCTTTTCATCTACCGCGGATGCAGCTCTATTGCTGGAAATTACTTGAGGAAATGAAATTGTAAAAATCAACGTCTCTTCGCAAAGACTATGGTTGAAAAAGCGAAAGGATCCCTCCTATGCAGAGGATCTTTATTTTCCTGATCGTTATCACAACTATTGCAAATGCTCAATCTGGAGATGTTCTCTATTGTTTTGACTTTGGCGGAGCGTTTCAGGATATTGCGCCGGGGTATACGGCGGTTTCACGGGTGTATCACAGTCCAAGGTATTTATGGATCGACAACGTCGAAGAAACAGAATATTATGATTCAAAAAATCCTCTTTTAAAGGACTTTGTCAGCAATGACAAGGGAGAATTCCGGCTCGGACTGGACAATGGGTCCTATCACATCACCCTTATCATGCATGATGCCATAGATCGCGCCGTTGCCATGTTCAAGCGCTTTTTATGTACACCCGCTTTTGCTCATCGAATCGGCATCATGGTCGAAGACGCCGACCTGCCATGGGGAAAACACAGCCTGCAGACATGGGCATGCTGCAGCATCTCTGCAACCGGCTTTGCCGGTCTCAGCGTCGCAGAAATGATTAAACCCGGCGTGGTTTTTCTTCGCCGTTAAGACAAATCATTTACCCCTAAAATCTACCGTATGTCGTTTTCAACAAAGCAGAATCGACTCATCTAATAGAGTTCGAGGACAACAATCGATTTGGAGGGTAAATCGATTATTACCTTACCCGTTTCCAATTGCGTCTCATCAAAACCTGTGGGTTCTACCGCGTCGGGTTGTTCAAACGTATTATGGCTGCTCAGGTTTCCGGCTGTCAATATCCTGCCGTCAACGTTCTTAATCGTATGGCCGGCAAGTTTACAGTGAATCCTTCGCGATTTTTGCGGGTCAACATTGCATAGCGATAAGGTAATGTTGCCATTTTTTTGTTTGCTGGCTGATGCACTAACGGCTTGAATCGCTTCTCCATTCATCTTGTACGAGCCGGCATCAAAGGAAACCGGCAACATCCTGGCATTTTGATAATTTTTGAACAGTTCGAATACCCAATAGGTCGGTGTCAGGATCATCCCGTCCTTTTGCGTCAGAATCATGGATTGCAGTACATTTACCGTTTGGGCAATATTAGCCATTTGGACACGGTCACAGTGTTTATGAAAAATATGCAATGTCAATGCCGCCACCATGGCATCACGCAAACTGTTTTGTTGACAAAGAAATCCGGGGTTTGTACCGGGTTGTACATCGTGCCAGGTTCCCCATTCATCGACCATTAATCCGATGCGTTTTTCCGGATCATATTTGTCCATAATCGTGGAATGTCGCTCAATGAGTTGATCGATATACAGGGCTTTTTTAGCGTTGTAAAATATTCTTCTTCCGTGAATTGTGTTGCCGATCCCTTGTTTTGCCATGTACCGGTTACCGTGTAATAATGAAAGGAGAGACCGTGCATCCTGCTCGCAGCCTCCCGCATGAGGATCTCCGTCCATTCATAATTATCATTATAAGATCCGCAAGCGATTTTGAAGAGTTTGTTGCCGGAAAAATTTCTCAGGTAGGTCTGATAGCGCTTGTATAAATCCGCATAATACTGCGGACGCATATTGGGTATCTTTGAATCCAACCCAACCCAAAATCCTTCATAAATACATCTACCCAAATGTTCGGAAAAATGGCCATAGATATTGGCATTGATTTCCTGCGTCCCCAAATCAGCATAAATCTCCATAGACAATTCCTCTTCATTCGATCCAGCCGCAATGCCCCAGGCACACAGAGATATCGCTAAAAAAACAAGTGTTTTCATAGCCATCCTCCTGTGATTATCCCTCTAAAAAAAACGTTTAATGGGTGCAATCACTTTGTCAAATCCAGAACGATCTTGAGAATCTGTTGCGGATGGTTGTCGAGCAATTCAAAAGCGGCCATGGCTTCGGAAGCGGGCAGAATTTTGGTGATCAGAGCATCGGGATCAAGAGTACCCGCTGCCAATGCCTTGCCGGCCTCACCGAATTCACCATGGCTTACCCGGGAGGCAATAATGCGCCCTTCTTTCCAGATGAGTTCCTTAAACACCACAGGAGCAGAATCATCAGCAAGTCCCAGAACACAAACGGTTCCCCGGCCGCGAATCGCCTGTATGCATCCGCGTACCGGATGGGGACGATCCGGAACGATTTGAGCATGCCCAACCGCCTCAAAGGCAATGTCCACCCCTCTGCCGCCGGTTTTTTCCCGGATAACCTCTATCGGATCCTCTTGCTGAAGCAGTACAGGGATGATTGACTTGTCGTAACGACGAGCGATCTGTAGCCGCTCTTCTATTATATCGATCATAAAAATCGGCTTTTTATTGCGGGTTCTGACAGCCTGGGCAATGGAATGGCCTATTCTGCCCCCGCCCCATATCAATACAGTATCTTCCGGTTGTAACTCGGCCCGGTTACAGGCGTGAAAGCCGATCGAAAACATTTCTATCAGAGCGGCATGATGCAAGGGTATACGTTTGTCCAGCTTGTAAACCATGGAGGATTTGGCGGCAACATATTGGGCAAATCCGCCATTCATGTCGACTCCCAGGAGCTTGAGAGAGGTACAGGCGGAATAAAATCCTTTGCCGCAGGCAACACATTGACCACAGGGTATAATCGGATCAACGGTAACGTGATCGCCGCGCTTGAGATTCTTAACCGCTCCACCGACGCGTTCGATAACGCCGGCGAATTCATGTCCCTGGGCAAATGGAATGGGGGTACGCGGATCAAAGTCCCCCTTGAATATATGCTGATCGCTACCGCAAATGCCGGTGTAATGCACCCGAACCAAAACCTGTTTGTTTGAGATGTCGGGTTTGGGCATTTGCTTCCACTGAATATTGCCGTAAGGGCCCAGAATGGCCGCCATCATATTCTCATTCATATTATTCGCTCCACAATTCAGAATCCAGGGGATCTCTGGTATCGTTTAATTGTTGTCGTAATGCTTCCAGATCGCGTTTCAACCCAGCAACAAGATGCCGGTAATCCGGATTGTCATATTGATTTTCCAGTTCATTCGGATCGGTTCTCAGATCATACAGTTCCCAGCAGCGTTCAGGTGAATGGCCCATCTTCACCAGACCATAATAGTAGATCAATTTATACCGTTGTGTGCGGATACCATAATGAGCCGGGCGCTCGGGTTGATGCGTCCAGTAATGATAATACATGGATTGCCGCCAGGTCGTTGGTGTCCGGCCTCGCAAATTTTGACGAAAACTCGATCCCTGCATGAAATCGGGAGTACCAACGCCGGCATAATCGAGAAACAGACCGGCAAAATCGACATTCAGAATAATATCCCCGATTGTCAATCCGGCTGCAATTTCTCCGGGATAACGAATGATAAACGGCATTCGCATGGATTGCTCGAGCATAAAGCGCTTATCGAAAAGGTTATGCTCGCCGAGAAAATATCCCTGATCGGACGTATAAATGACTACCGTATTCTCGCGCAGATTCTGCTCGTCGAGATAATCGAGCAAACGACCGATGTTATCATCAATACCGGCAACCGCACGCAGATAATCCTTTAGAAATTTTTGATACGTTGCGTTTAGAAGCGTATTTTCATCCGATTCATCCGCTACCGAAAGCCGTGGCAATGGGTAGCGGTCGGGATTTTGCAGGTATCGCTGCGCCAAAATCTGCAACGGCCAGCCTTTAAATCGCTTGCCCACCGGGCTCGAAGGCCAGTAGAGGTCCTGGGGTTCAGGGATATGGACGTCGGCGAGCAGGTCGCGATAACGGTCATGACTGTAGAACGGCTCATGGACGGCTTTGAAATGGCACATCAGACAAAACGGAGAGCTTGAGTTTTTTCTCTGCTGCAGCCATTGCAAAGACTGATTCGTGATGACATCGGTCGAATGTCCCTTTACTACTGTTCCCTTACCCTGCCACTCTTTTCCGGTCTGATAAAAAACCGGATCGTGATACTTGCCCTGCCCTCTTAAAACGCTGTAATAATCAAATCCCTCTGGTTGCTCTTTTAGATGCCACTTGCCGATGACGGCGGTCTCATAACCGTTTTGTCCCAACACTTTAGCGACGTGATTCTGACCTGGTTCAAGCCTTCCGTCCAAACGCCTTGCGCCATGAATATGGCTGTATTGACCGGTTAAGATGGTTGCCCGGCTGGGGACACAGATCGAGTTGGTACAAAAACAGTTCTGCAGCAAAGCTCCCTCGGAGCGTAACCGATCTATATTTTTCGTTGGTGTATAAGACTGCAGAGGGGAGCCATAACATCCCCATGCCTGACTGGTGTGGTCATCAGCCATGATGAACAATATATTGGGGGGGCTGGATTCAGCGTTTTTGCAGTTTAGGGTGGGTAAGAACACAGCAGACGGGGCCGCTGATAGTGACAACTCTAAAAATTTTCTTCGATTCATATTCACCAACCATTGTTTCTAGTATGCATATATAGGGAATCGAAAAATGCCTGTACGACTGGTTTTCCTTTTTTTACAAGGATAATTCGCCGGATGGGAAAGAGTCAAACAAAATTAAATATGATCAATGTAATATAACAGGAAAAAATCTATATATCAACCGGTTAATATATAATGACCTGTCGCGAATGAAAAAAATTGATATTTTGAATTCAATCGTTAGTCTCGCAGTGGAATAATTATTGCATATAAAAATGCTGGATTCAATGCAAAGAGTTTATTACATTGCTATAAAAATCAACAGGCAGTGGTGACTGTCCGGAGATATGGGATAATAAAATCAAACATTTAGAATCAACATTCAAAACAAGAACCCCGAAAAACTGCAAGCGCAATCGAATAAATCAGGAGGATCCCCATGAGAAAAATGTGTGTCATGTATGCCATACTGTTTATGCTTTCATTTGTTTATGCCAAAGACAAAGATATTGCTATTTATCAACCCCACACAACGTTTTCCGGTGAACAGGATACCATATTGACAACCCACTTTGATATGGATCACCCCCGGGACATTAGCGACTACCGGCCGGTAAACCATACCGCACCGATCCGTCAGGACACCACCGGGACCTGTTGGTGTTATTCCGGCCTTTCCCTGCTGGAATCCGAACTTTTACGGATGGGTAAGGAAAAAGTGAGACTATCTCGTATGTACATCGTCTACTGGGAATATGTGGAAAAGGCCCGGTATTTTGTTCGGACAAAAGGAGACGCTTATTTCGCCCAGGGTTCACAGCATGGGCAGGTCATTCTGCGAATGAAACAGTACGGGATTGTTCGCGAGTCCGATTATCCGGGATTGTTGGCAGGTCAAACCGCTCATAATCATCGGGAAATGTACAAGGAAATGAAATCCTACCTGGAATATGTCAAAAAAAACGAAATCTGGAATGAACAGCAAGTGTTGGCCAATATCAAGATGATTCTCAACCGCTATTTGGGAGCACCTCCTCAGATGATAGAGGTAAACAAAACACAAATGACCCCCCTGCAATATCTAAAACATCTCGAGCTCCCGGTGAACGACTATGTTTCGTTTATTTCATTTAAAAAATTTCCTTTCTGGACTTTGCATGAATATCCGGTTCCGGACAACTGGTGGCATTCTCCCCATTATTACAACATACCCCTACAGGCGTTCTACAGCGCCATTAAAAATGCCATTCAGAAGGGTTATTCCGTCGCCATCGCCGGTGATGTCTCCGAACCCGGCAAATATGGCGAAAAGGATATCGCCATCGTGCCTTCATTTGATATTCCGGCCTCACACATCAACCAGGATTCACGCGAATTCCGCTTTTACAACAGAACCTCGACTGATGATCACGGTGTTCATCTGATTGGAACTAAAAAATTCAAGAGTGAAGATTGGTATTTGATCAAGGATTCCGCCGGCAGTGCCTGGCGCGGCGAATTCCCGGGCTATCATTTTTTTCATGAAGATTATTTAAAATTAAAAATCCTGGCCTTTATGGTTCATCGGGATGCGGTTGCAGATCTGTTGGAAACGTTTAGAACCAATCTATCCGAAGAATTTTTTAATACTATTTTCGACCGTGGCGCCTATTTTTTCAGTCAGAATCAATTGGTCGAGGCTGAACAACATTATGTGGAAATGTCCCGGTTGCATCCCCGTGACCCAGGCGTTTTTAACAATCTCGGGTATGTGAAAATGGAACAGGGCAAACTGGATCAGGCTATCGATATTTTTCACCAGACAATCGCACTGGACAGCTCCTATGCATTTGCCTATAACAATCTGGGAGAAGCCGTTTTAAAAAAGAACCCAGGAGATTCCGCCGGCCTTGATCTCGCTCTCGATTACTTTTGGAAAGCCCTGGAACAGGATTCACTGGCGGAAAAAGCATTTAAAAACATCTTTGATTTCGGCGTTTATAAAGTGCAGCAGGGCAAAACCGATGAGGCCATCGAGCTTTATGATAAACTGTCGACCTTTCGACCGGAAAATGCCGATATATACAACAATCTGGGCTATATCCAATTACTGGAGAATAATCTCGAACTAGCGGATAAAAACCTGACCAAAGCCATAGAACTGGATGGCGAAAATGCCAACGCACATAGCAATTATGGTCAATATCTGCTCAAGGTAGACAAACCCGAAGAAGCGGTAGGAGAATTCGAAGAAGCGCT